>QCNN01000003.1 GCA_003213175.1 SAR116 cluster bacterium AG-426-B08
CTACTTGGTGCACAGATATGGCTATAAGATTTATTGAAAAAAAAAGAGGAGGTCCGTGGATGTTATCAATTAATCCATTTGATCCCCATCCTCCTTTTGATCCCCCAAAAGAATATAGAGAAAAGTATAATCCAAATGATTTACCGGGTCCTCTTTTTGAATTAAACGATATTGAGCGGCAGAGAAAATTTAGAGAAGTATGCCAACAAGCCACTGAAGCAGTAAATCCAAGTGGTAAAAACCCACTTCCACCAAAAGAAGGTGGATATAAAAACCCTGGAAACTGGCCACCTGAAACATTTAATGGGAAAGTAGTTCAAGCTCATTACTATGCTATGATTGAACTCCTCGACAAGCATTTTGGTAGACTTGTAAATTATCTAAAAGAAATAAACCAACTAGAAAATACTTTAATTATTTTTCATAGTGACCATGGTGAAATGTTAGGTGATCATGGTTTAATATATAAAGGTAGTCGTTTTTTTGAAGGATTAGTTCACGTTCCTTTAATATTTTCTTGGCCTGGAAAGATCAAAAAAGATGTTGTTAGTTCAGCACTAGTAGAATTAGTTGATTTAGCGCCTACAATCCTCGAAGCTGCTGGAATAGATCGACCTTATTATATGCAAGGCCAATCTCTTTTTTCCAAAATGTGTAATGGAAAAGATATTGATAAACACAAAAAGATTGTCGTATCAGAATTTAATGACTCACTTGGATCTCCTCGTATAGTGCGTGATACTCACGCAACAATGACATTTGATGGAAGATATAAAACCATCATATATCATGGACTAGGTTTTGGTGAAATTTATGATCTAGAAAAAGATCCTGGGGAGTTCAATGACCTATGGGATAATGGAATTGACTCTAATAAGAAATTAAAATTAATGCATTCTCACATCGACGCAGTAATGAATACTAGCTCGGCTGGAGTTCAAAGAAAAGGAAGATTTTAAAAAGGAGGCAGAAATGTTAAGTTTAATTAACAAAATTAAATCATATATATATATGATTTTCTCTATAGGAATATTAACTATTATTTTTAGTATTTCTTCGGCATTTGCTGAATTTAAATGCCCAAAAAAAGGAGGGGTGTTTAGAACAGTAGATTTAGCTTATCCCTCTATGGATGCAGGTGTAAGAGCTAATCCAGTATATTATTCTTTTTTGATATACGATAGTCTATTAGATATGACTTATGACTTAGGAGTAGCACCCGGATTAGCAACTGAAGTTCCAAAAAAAGGCAGTGATGGGTCTTACACTTTTAATTTAAGAAAAGGTGTAAAGTTTCATGATGGAACAGATTTTAATGCAAAAGCTGTTGCATTTAATGTTGACCGTTTGAAATCAGGAAAAATTGCTTCACCTTATTCAGGTATGTGGAAAAAGTTTTTAAAAAATTATGAGATAATTGATACTCATAAAATTAAATTTGTTCCTAACGGTGAATGGCCAACATTTTTATGGGATGTAGCCGCTTCACTGAGAGTAGCTTCTCCAACAGCAGTTAAAAATGCTGGAAGAGACTATGGAACAAAAGTAGCTGTAGGTACTGGCCCATTTGTGATGAAAAGCTTTAAGGCAAAAGATCATTTACATCTTGATAGAAATCCGAATTACTACCGTAAAGGCTTACCTTGTTTAGGAGGGTTTAAAGCAAAACTAATTTCTTCAGGAAGTGTAAGAATATTAAAATTAAAAAAAGGTGAACTAGATACTATCAATACTTTCCCAGAATCTCAGTTTCCTCAATTCAAAGGAAGCAATTTGATTTTACAGGAGGGAAAGGCATCAACTTTTACACTCATACCAATGAATACAAAAAACCCTATTCTTAAAAAGAAAAAAATTAGACAGGCTATTCAATATGCAATTAATGGTAAAGAGTTGATTGATAATGTCTATAGAGGAGCAGGTGAAGAAGTTGATAGTATTTTCCCACCATGGCATCCTGCTTTTATTAAGACGGATGATTTGTCAAAAATCAGACAAAATACATCTAAAGCGAAACAACTTCTGAAAGAAGAAGGTTACGGTCCAGGAGGTAAAAAGTTAAAACTTAAGATGCTTCATGGTACAGGTGGAGCTCATGTTCAAAGAGCTGTTTTAATTCAAGCGCAATTAAAAACAGTTGGTATTGATTTAGCAATTGTAAAAACAAAAATGGGTGCTTTGTTAAAACAGATGTATACTGGAAAATATGAACTTGCTCTATGGCAAATGCTTGGAGGTCCAACTATACAAGAATTTACTTGGAATATGTACCATAGTGGTGGTTCAAATAATCCTAGTAATTATAATAAAAAAGGGGGTTATCAGAATCCTGAGGCAGAAAAGCTTTTAAACGAAATAGTTAAAACAAATGATCCTGCTGTTGCCAAGCCATCTTTGATCAAACTTCAAAAAATAATATTTGATGATGTTCCAGTAGCATTTGCAAATTGGAGAAATCATAGAACAGTTAGAAATCCTTGGGTTAAAAACTTTAAAACCGGAAGATTGAAAGGGATGGAAGACCTGAGAAAAGTTTGGTTAGATAAATAATATTTCATATTACCCCACTTTTTAAGTGGGGTAATTTTTCGAGTTTTTATGTTTTTAAAAATTTTACTAAGAAGACTTATTACTTTTTTACCAACGGTATTAGGTATTGCAACATTTGCATTTATATTAGGTCACGCTACGCCTGGGGATCCAGCATATGCTGCTCTAGGAGTTGATTTGGAAGGTTATTCTGGAGTTGATCCTGAAGAAGTAGAGCGAGTTAGAAAAGAGCTGGGTTTGGACAAGCCTATCTTGGTACAATATTTTAATTGGATTTGGAATGCCCTTCAAGGAGATTTTGGAAGGTCTTATGTTAATGATTATGTAGTTATGGATGCAGTTATAGAGGCTTTACCAAATACTTTGTATTTACTTGGCTTTACAATGTTAACCGCTATCATAGTGGGTGTTTCTATTGGGATGATTTCAGCTATTTATCAGGGAACCATTGGAGACCTAATAGCAAGATTAATTTCGATAATTGGAGTTAGTACACCAGTTTTTTGGTTTGCTTTAATATTAATTTTAGTTTTTGCTTACACATTAGATTGGTTTCCAATTGGTGGGGTTGTAGAAGAATTTGGTCCCAAGGCATTGGTTCTTCCTGTTGCATCTATAGCTCTTCACCCTGCAGCTCTTATAGCTAGAATGACAAGGTCAAGCATGCTTGAAGTTCTCTCTCATGATATGATTAGGACAGCAACTTCGAAAGGCCTTTTTAGGAAAAGAATCTTTTTTGTTCATGCATTAAGAAATGCAATAAATCCGGTTGTCACAGTGATAGGTTTTCAAACAGGAAATCTTGTAGGTGGTGCAGTAGCTATTGAAGTAATTTTTACAATAAGAGGTATGGGAGAGCTTTTGATTACTGCAATTCATGATAAGGATATTTTAGTAATGCAATGTGCTATACTTGTAATTGGAGTATCATTTGCAGTAATTAACTTATTAGTAGACATGATTTATCTCTTAATAGATCCAAGGATCAGGTTATGAAAGCTGACTTCAAGACTAAAAATAAAAAAAATGAATCTGATTTTTTATATAGAAAATCTTGGGATGAATTTCTTGAAAGTTTAAAAAATTTTTTTGGAAAAAAATTAAATATTTTTAGTTTTTCATTAGTAATGCTATTAATTTTTATTGCAATATTTGCTCCATTATTGTCACCTCACCAGTTTGATCAAGTTAACCCATTAAATGCTTTAGCCCCCCCAAGCCTTGAACATTTCATGGGAACGGATACTACAGGTAGAGATATTTTTTCTAGAGTTTTACACGGTACAACTACTTCATTATCATTAGCTTTGACAACTATTATTTTTGGATTAGTCACAGGAGTCACTTTGGGTGCTATTTCAGGATATTTTGTGGGAATTGTTGATGAAATAATTATGAGAATAGTTGATGTGTTTATGTCGATCCCTGGAGTGATATTAGCATTAGCTATGGTGGCGATATTAGGACCCAGTCCAATTTATTTAGTACTTGCGTTATCTATTCGAAGAATTATTCAATTTGCGAGGGTTACAAGGGGAGTTGTCTTATCTATTAAGGAATTAGACTATATTTCGGCTTGTCATGCTTTGGGAATGAGTCATATCAGAATAGTTTTTTTACATATTTTACCTAATTGTATAGGCCCTATAATTGTACTATCTACTGTTTTAATAGGAAATGTTATTTTGATGGAATCAACATTAAGTTTTCTTGGCTTGGGTATACAAGAGCCAACACCAAGTTGGGGAACTATGATAGCAAAAGGGAATGAGTTTTTAACTTTTGCACCCTGGGTTTCAGTTTCACCAGGGATATTTTTATTTCTAACTATGATCGCTTTTAATCTTTTGGGAGATGGGGTAAGAGATCATTTAGATCCAAAAGATAAAGTTTCTACATAAGGAGTGAATATGAAAAAACCACATAACATTTTATTTATAACATCAGATCAGCAAAGAGGTGATTGTTATGGTTTTGAAAAACGTAAAGTAAGAACTCCTCATTTAGATGAATTGGCTTCAGAAGGAACAAGATTCAAAAACTGTATAACTCCAAATACAGTTTGTATGCCAGCGAGAAGCTCAATGCTAACGGGATTGTTACCAAGAACACATGGTGTAAGTGATAATGGTATAGACTTAAATCCTGATATTGGCGAAAAAGGATTTGGTAGAACCTTTGCTAATAATGGTTATAAAAGTGGCTTTGTAGGAAAATTACATTTTTCTAGTAACAAAACTTATGAGCCAACCGGAACACCTGAATGTAGATTTAGTTTATCAAAACTTGGTCCAGACTGGTATGGACCTTATATGGGATTTGATCATGTCGAAACTATGGTTGGGGGACATTACGCAGGTTTAGATGGAGCTATTCCAGCTCCACCAGATGTTCATCATTATGAAAGATGGCTTCATGCAGGAGGTATGGGGGCAAAAAGAAGTGAGCAATATGGGACAAGGTTACCACCAGATTTAGATATACCTCAAACTTGGAATTCTGGATTGCCTGTCGCTTTTCATAATTCAACATGGGTAGGGAATCAAACTATAAGATTTATAGAAAAAAATAAGGATAATCCATTTGTATTATGGTCATCTTTTCCAGATCCTCATACACCATTTAATTGTCCAGAACCTTGGTGTTATATGTATCATCCAGATGAGGTTGACTTGCCAGAAAACCCTGAAAGAGATTTTCATAGAAGACCATGGTGGCATAAACAAAGTTTTGAAGGCAAACCAAATATGCCAGATGAAGGTCTAGTAAAACATAGAGCAAAATGGTCAAGAATTTTTCCTCCTGAGGAAAAAAAATTACGTCATTTAATAGCTAATTATTATGGAATGATTTCTCTTATTGATCATAATGTTGGAAGAATAATGACAGCTTTAAATGAAGCGGGTATAGCTGAGAATACTCTCGTTGTTTATACAGCTGATCATGGTGATTGGTTAGGAGACCATGGACTTTTATTAAAAGGACCAATTATTTATGAAAGTTTGTTAAGGGTTGGTTGTATAATGAAAGGTCCTAATATTCCAAAGAATCTTGTGGTAGAGGATCCTGTTTCAACATTAGATATTCCTGCAACTTTTTATGATTATTCTAAAATCTCTAAACCAATGGAATTGAATGGAAAGAGTTTAATGGGAATAATGAGAGACAAAGAAAGAAGAGATTTTGCATTTAATGAATGGGATTTGAGAAGTTCAAGAACAGGTTTAGAATTAAATTTAAGAGTGGCTAGAACTAGGGATGCAAAACTTATTTATGAAGAAATTTCTGATACTGGTGAGATGTATATTTTATCAGAGGATCCTGGTGAAATGGATAATGTATACAACGATCCTGGATATTCTAAAATTCAAAAAGAATTAATGGATATGATAAAAAGTAGACCAAACGACGCTCTTCCTCAGATAGATCAAGTTGCAATGTCATGAATAATGTTGCATTAGAAGTTAAAAATTTAAGTGTTGAATTTAATGTAAGAGGTAAAATCACTAAAGCTGTTAGTAATGTATCTTGGCATGTTAATAAAGGTGAAACATTGGCAATTGTTGGAGAGTCTGGTTCTGGAAAGTCTGTAAGTGCTCTCTCTATTTTAAAATTAATTCCTGATCCTCCAGGGAAAATTACATCTGGTTCAATAAATTTTCAGGGTGCAAATATTGTTGAATCTTCAGACAGAGAAATAAGGGATATAAGAGGAAAAAAAATATCAATGATCTTTCAAGAACCTATGACTTCTCTAAATCCACTAATGACTATTGGAAACCAAATTTCAGAAGTTCTTGAAAGACATTATAATTTATCAAAAAAAGAAAGTTACGAAAAAGCAAAAAAAATTCTAGATTTAGTTCAGATTCCAGACTCTAAAAGATGGTTAAATGGTTATCCGCATGAAATGTCAGGTGGAATGCGTCAAAGAGTCATGATTGCAATGGCTTTGGTGTGTGAGCCTACTATTCTTATAGCTGATGAACCAACTACAGCATTAGACGTCACCATACAGGCACAAATACTAGATCTAATAAAAAAACTTCAAATGGATATTGGAATGTCAGTAGTATTTATTACTCATGACATGGGTGTAGTTGCTGAAATTGCTGATAGAGTTATAGTTATGTTGAGAGGTGAAAAAGTTGAAGAGGGTACAGTAAGTGAAATATTTCATAATCCTAAACACCCATATACAAAAGCATTACTATCAGTTGTACCAAAATTAGGAAGTATGAAAGGAAGGCCTCTTCCTGCAAAGTTTTCTAATATAGACGTTAAAAGAGCAGAAGGAGATGATGTTGTTTCTACAAAAAAAAATGAATTAATTAATGTGAAAGACAATGTAAAAAAAACAGATCCTCCTATTTTAGAAGTAGAAAATTTAACCACAAGATTTTATATCAAATCAGGATTCGGGTTTAAAAAAGGTAAAGTGCATGCGGTTGAGGGAGTAGGTTTGTCACTTCAAGAAGGCGAAACCTTGGGCATAGTAGGTGAAAGTGGGTGTGGAAAATCGACACTTGGAAAATCTATAATCCGATTAGTAGAGCCTACTTCTGGAAAAATAAAAATTAGAGGAAAAGAAATTATTTCACTATCTAAAAATGAAATGTTTTCAATTAGAAAAGATGTTCAAATAGTTTTTCAAGACCCCTATTCATCACTCAATCCAAGGCTAACTGCAGGTAAAATAGTTTCTGAAGGAATGCGCTTACACAAAGTTTGTAAAGAGGAAGAATTACAAGAAAGGTTAATTAAAATTTTTGAGAGAGTTGGTTTAAGTGAATTTCAAATAAATAATTATCCTCACGAATTTTCTGGAGGACAAAGACAGAGAATAGGAATAGCAAGAGCATTATCTTTGAGTCCAAAAATAATTATTGCTGACGAAGCTGTTTCAGCATTAGACGTGTCTATACAGGCACAAGTTGTCAACCTTATGATGGAACTTCAAGAAGAGTATGGTCTTTCTTACTTATTTATTAGCCATGACATGGCTGTGATTGAGAGAGTTTGCCATCGAGTTGCTGTTATGTATTTAGGAGAAATTGTTGAACTTGGATCAAGAGGCCAGGTTTTTGAAAACCCTCAGCATCCTTATACTAAAAAATTAATGAAGGCTGTGCCAGTAGCTGATCCAAATTTAAGGAAAAGAGAACTTAATATAATGACTGATGAAATTCCAAGTGCACTTAAACCAATGAGCTATGAACCAGAAAAAGTTGATTTGATTAAAATCGAAGAGGGTCATTTCATAAAACCTTACCTATAACACTTGTTTAACTAGGCAGTTTAAAATTATGATTTTTGGAATTAATAAAAATGAAAAACAGTTTTTGGGGATATAAAAGAAAAAATGGATTAGTAGGAATTAGAAATAAATTATTAATAATTTCTATAACTGGACTGACTGGACCTACTGCAAGAAAAATTTCAGATTATTTGAAAGGTTCTTTATTTGTTGATAACCCCTATGGAGGAGGAATTATAGGTGAAGATAAAACAAGACAAAATAATGCAATAATAGGTTTTGCAGAAAATCCAAATGTAGGTGCAGTATTAATTATAAGTGCAGATCCGCCTAAAGGAGATTTTATAAAATCTCAATTAGTCAAATCATCGAAACCTATAGAACTTTTAACATTAGATGAATGTAATCATGACGCAATCAAATTATTAGAACTTGGTTTGAGAAAGGGAGCAAAATTAATCAGAGAAATTTCAAGATTAAGGAGAGAGAAAGTTTCTTTTTCTAAATTATCAATTGGTCTTGAATGTGGTAGGTCAGATCCAAGTTCAGGTTTGGTTGCAAATCCATTAATGGGATTAATAGCTGATAAATTAATAGATTTCGGTGGAAGTGCAATTATTGGTGAAACTATTGAATGGCTTGGAGCGGAACATCTTCTTAAAAAAAGAGCCCAAACTGATGAAGTTAAAAAGAAAGTTTCATACGCAGTAGATTTTCAAAAAAACTTTGCAAAATCCAAAGGAATTGATCTTCTTGGTAACAATCCAGGACACCAAAATATCAAAGCGGGATTATCAACTATTGAAGAGAAGTCACTTGGCAATATAGCTAAAAGTGGTTCAAAAAAGATTCAAAATGTTATTGATTGGGGAGAAAAACCAAAAAAAAATGGAATGTATTTAATGCATGCTCCTTCTTATGCTCCTGAGTCATTAAGTGGGTTTTCATCTGCTGGATGTCAAATAACCCTATTTTCAACTGGAGTAGGTAATAGTTTTAACAATCATATTGCTCCATCAATAAAGTTTAGTGCTAATCCAGAAGCCTGTAAACTTTTGTCCGAACAACTAGATTATAAATGTGCGGATGTTTTTTTGGGTAAAAAAGAAATTAATGACTCATTTGAAGAACTATGGAGTTTAATGATTGAAATTTGTTCAGGGACAGAGACATGGGGAGAAATATTAAATGAGTCTTCTGAGGTTTTTTCGAGAGTAGATAGGAGTTTATAATGAATGCTAAAAACTTTGATGCAATTGTGCTTAACAAAAAAGATAACGTTGGTACATCAATTAAATTTTTAAAAGCAAAATCAAATATAATTCTCAAAATTGAAAAAAAATTAATAAATTTTTTGTTGAAAGACAATATAAGACTGTGTCACAAATTTTCTTTAAACCTTATAAAGAAGGGTGAAAAAATAATTAAATATGGTGAGATTATTGGAGAAGCTACTATCAATATAGACAAAGGTAAACATGTTCATATTCATAATATAAAAAGTTTACGTGGATAATATGAAAAAAAATCAACCAAATATAATATTCATTCTTTCAGATCAACATGCATTTAATGTAATTGGAAGTTATGGTAATAAAATTATTAGAACTCCAAACTTAGATAAATTAGCTTGTAATGGTGTTTCATTTGATAATGTTTATACGCCAGCTCCAATTTGTTTACCTGCTAGAATGTCATTATTAACAGGGAAATTTCCTTTTAGGCAAAGTTGTTGGACAAATAGTGACTCACTAGCTTCAGATATTCCCACAATGGCTCATTCATTAGGAGCAGTAGGTTACAATCCATCCCTAATCGGACGACTTCATTCAATAGGTCCAGACCAACTTCATGGGTATGCTAAAAGAGAAGTTTTTGATCATTGTAGTGATTGGTATGGTGGTTCTGACTATAGTTTAGGAGTTTTAGATAAAGCACAAAGACCATTTAAAGAATCAATTTTAAACTCTGGGCCAGGTCAAATGAGTTATGAAATTCTAGATAGGGAAGTTACCAATCATACATTAAACTTCCTAAAAAAAGTAAGTTATGAAAAAGAAAAAGGGAGAAATAAACCTTTCGCTCTTCAAGTGGGTTTTATGTTACCTCATCAACCATATGTAGCAAATCAAAAATTATTTGAATATTATAAAAATAAAGTAGGGCCTCCAAGATTAAAAAGATCTGCATCAGGTAATAATGATTGGTTAGATCAATGGAGAGAGCAAACTGGTCTCAACGAAATAAAAGAAGAAGATGAAATAAGAGCTCGTACTGCCTATTATGCGCTAGTTGAAACTTTAGATAACTTTATTGGGTCTATTATGGATACTTTAGAGGAATATAATCTTCTAGATAATACATTAATAATTTATGCTTCAGATCATGGAGAACAAATTGGCGAAAGAGATTTGTGGTGGAAACAAACTTTTTATGAAGAGTCTGTTAAAGTTCCATTGATTATGAGTTGGAAAGGTGTTTTACCGAAAAACGAAAGAAGAAAGCAGATACTAAATTTAGTTGATCTGACAGCTACCATAATTGAAGCAGGACAGGGAATGAAATTACCTTTTATAGATGGAAAAAGTTTTTTAAATATTGCTCAAGATAATAATATCAAAAACAAAAATGAAACCTATTCAGAATTTTGTATGGATGGCTCTTTATCTTGGTCTAAGGGGAAAAAACCACTTCTATCAAGAATGGTAAGATATCATGATTGGAAATACGTATATTATCATGGATACGATAGTCAATTATTCAATTTAGATTTAGATCCTGATGAAGTAAATAATTTGGCTGGTTTAAAGGATTATGAAAAAATAGAAAAAAAATTAAAAAATAAGTTATTAAATGAATGGAATCCTATTGAAATAGAGGATGTAATTAATAAAAAATCTTTTTCTAAAAAAATATTAAAAGCGTGGGCTGAGTCTGTGCAACCTGCTGATAAATATAAATGGGAAACAAAAGTTGAAGATAATTGGTTAAGTTAACGCATTCATTAAACTATTTAAAAAGAAAAGAAAAATGATTACCAAAAAAAATAAAATTTTACCAAATGTTCTTTTGATAACTATGGATCAATGGCCCGCTTCTCTTCTTGGATGTGAGGGTCATAAAGTTATTGAAACACCAACTTTAGATCGCTTGGCTAAAAGTGGAGTCTGCTTTTCTAGAGCATATTCTGAATGTCCAATTTGTATCCCGGCTCGAAGGACAATGATGACAGGACAAACACCTAGGTTACATGGTGACAGAATTTTTCAAAAAAGTTTAAAGATGTCTAAAAAAACAAAAACCATTGCACAGGCTTTTAGAGATAGTGGTTATCAAGCCTTTTCTGTAGGAAAACTTCATGTAATGCCTCAACGTGATAGAATTGGATTTGATGACACATATATATCAGAGGAGGGACGTCCTTATTACGGTTCGATAGATGACTATGATATGTTTCTTGCTGATAAAGGCTTCGTGGGACAACAATTTCTTCATGGAGTTTCAAATAATGATTATACTTGGAGAACATGGCATTTGCCTGAGGAATGTCATGTAACAAATTGGGCAACTCAGCAAATGTGTCGGACAATTAAAAGAAGAAATCCTGAAAAGCCATCATTCTGGTATTTGTCTTATACTCATCCACATCCTCCTCTCGTTCCTCTCTCAACTTATTTTGAGAGATATGCTAGAAAAAATATTCCAACTCCTCTTTTAGGAAATTGGTCTAAAAATTCTGTACCTTTTTTGAATAAAATAAAATCACGCTGGCCAAAATTCTCTGATGACCGTCTTGCTGATATAAAAAGAGCCTTTTATGCATTGTGCACTCATATTGATGCTCAAATAAGAGTTGTTATAGGTACTTTGAGAGAAGAGCAACTTTTAGATAATACAATAATTATGATTACTTCTGATCATGGAGACATGTTAGGAGATTTTGGTCTTTTTGCAAAAAGACTTATGTATGACGGTTCTGTCCGCATACCTATGATTGTCTTAGGACAAAAAGAAGATAAAATAGTAACAACAGGAAAAGTTTCTAAGCGACTTGTTGGTCTGGCGGATGTAATGCCTACTCTATTACATTTATCTGGAATTCCTATTCCAGAAAGTTGTGATGGTTTAAGTATGTTTGCAGATTCATCAAGAGAAACTTTTTACGCTGAAGCTAATGAAGGTCAAAATGCTACTAGAATGATCACTTCAGATAGATACAAGTTGATTTGGTACCCTTATGGAAATAATTTACAATTGTTTGACCTAAAAACAGATCCAAATGAGTTAGATGATATTTTCAAAAAGGAAGCAATGAATAAACAAGTGCTAAAACTTAAGAAAGCTCTGATAGATAACTTATATGGAGAGGACAAAGCATTAGCTAAAAATGGAAAATTGGTCGGAATCAAAGAAACTGTGAACAATCTATCAGAAGAAAAAACAGGTTTAGGTCTATTAGGTGAGAGAGAACTTTTGGGTCAGAGAGGTTTACATTATCCCCCACCACCAATTGAAAAAAAATAATTATTTTAACTTTAATCTCAAAAGTATTATTATAATTAGGGTTTTTTATTTTATCAAAAGCTGGAGAAAAAAATTAATAATAAATTAAAACAAAAATTAATTAAAAAAAATAAAGTTTTAGGCTGTTGGACAAGTTTAGATAATGAAATTACCTCTGAATTACTGGCCCTTTCTGGATTTGATTTTTTGTTGATTGATCACGAACATGGGTATGGTGATACAAGAGGAATAACCAGACAGATTCAATCTTTAAAAGAAACAATGTGTTCTGCATTGATAAGAATGCCTAAAGATGACGAGGTGTATGTTAAAAAAACACTTGATACTGGAGCAAATTGCTTGATGTTTCCAGCTGTAAATAATAAAAAACAAGCTGAAAATATTGTTGAAATGTGTCGATATGCCCCAAGTGGATATAGGGGAATGGCCCCAGGAATGATTAGAGCTACAAATTATGGTTTGAATGTAAAAGATTATATTGGGAATATTGAAAATGATTTGTTAATTGTATGTCAAATTGAAACTGCCGAGGGAGTTTCTAACATCAAAGTTATTTCTGAAGTTAAGGGTATTGACATGCTTTTCATTGGTCCAATGGACTTATCCACAAGTATCGGGAAGTTTGGCAAATTTGAAGATCCATTATTTATTGAAATAATGGAGAAGGCAAAAGAAAATATTTTCAAATCTGGTAAATTTTCAGGAATCATTCCATATGGTGGATTAGGTTGGAAAGAGCTATTTGAAATTGGTTTTGATTTAACTACTGCAGGAACGGAACTTTCTTTGTTAAGAGATACTGCTGTTTCAATAATAAAAGATTTTAATAAGTAGGTACTATAAACTTTTTAACTTCTAACTTTAGTTTAATAGGTAATTTATGAAAAAAAATGAACAGATAATAAAAGTTAAAGTAAATCAAGCTGAACTTTTAATCACAGAAATATTTAAAAAAAAATCATGTCATACTAATGAAGCAGAAACTATATCTAAAAGATTATGTCTGTCTAATTTAAAAGGACATGACAGTCACGGGATTGTGAGGGTTCCTCGATATTGCGAATGGATAGATGAAAAGAGAGTATACCCAAATAAAGATCATAAAATTATTTTAGATTCTGGTCCATTGGCAATTATTGATGCTAATCAAGGCTTTGGCCAAGTGATGGGAGAAAAATCTGTAGTAGAGGGTGTTAAGCGTGCAAAAAAACATGGTATTTCGTTAATTGGTCTAAAAAATTCTGGACATTTAGGCAGAATAGGAGATTGGTCAGAATTAGCGGCTGACAAGGGAATGGTTTCTCTTCATTTCGTTAATGTTAGAGGTAGTTTGCTTGTTGCACCTTTTGGCGGTTCAGATAGAAGAGGAAGTACGTCACCCTTATCAATCGGTGTTCCTGTTAAAGGAGAAAAACATATTATTCTGGATATGGCAACGTCTACAGTTGCAGAGGGAAAGGCATTGGTTGCTCAAAAGGGAGGAAAGAAATTGCCCATTGGAGCTTTAGTTGACCAGTTTGGTAACCTAACAAATGATACAGAAGCTCTTTATGGCAAAATAGGTCCAGATGATGTCCCTAATCCAGACAAAGGTTCTGGTGCAATTACAGCGTTTGGGATGCATAAGGGGTCTGGTATTAATTTTATGATGGAAATATTAGGAGGAGCTCTTACAAGTAATGACGTGTGTGGAGTAAATCACAGTGAAATCAGACCTTTCGCAAACGGAATGTTATCAATTTTTATAGACGTAGAAAAATTTGTTGATATAGAATATTTTGCCGAAGAAGTTAAATCCTACTCTAATTTTGTAAGATCTTCGCCACCTGCAAAAGGTGTTGATAATGTGCTAATACCAGGGGACAATGAACAGATTATTTTTGAGGATAGAAGTAAAAACGGTATTCCAATTGCTCGAGAAGCCTGGGACTTAATAAAAAATACTGCAAAAAAAATAAATGTTAGTGAAATTAACAGGTTTGAAGAGGCGATCATTAATTAAATCAATTTTAACTTAATAAAATTCTTTATTTTGTTTTAATTATTAATTTAATTTATAAATAGCTAATGAAAGTATGATGATTTGAATAAAGTTGCCACAAAAAATTCCCTAGTTGTGAATGGAAAAAAGTTTCAAATAGAAAAACTTGATTATGATATCACCCTTTTAGATTGGATTAGAACAAAGCTTAATCTAAAAGGTACAAAAGAGGGTTGTAATGAAGGAGATTGTGGGGCTTGCTCAGTACTTGTTATTGATCGAGTTTCTACTAAACCTAGATCCATTAATTCTTGTTTAGTAAGATTAGGTCAAATGATGGGTAAAAACATCATAACAATTGAAGGTATTGGAAACACCAAAAATTTAAACCCTATCCAAAAATCATTTGTTAGAAACAATGCATCTCAGTGTGGGTTTTGCACACCAGGATTTGTTATTTCTGCCTCTACTTTATTATATTCTCAAAAAGAAATTAATGAAGAATTAATTCACGATACTTTATCAGGGAATTTATGTAGATGCACGGGTTATACACCAATAATTGAATCATTAAAAAAAATAAAAAATACAAGATTATTACCTCCAAAATTTATTGAGGTTGGGATGACTGAAAAGGTGCAGATTGGAAAAGCAATCTATTTTCATCCTAAAAGTCTAAACGAACTTTTGAAACTTTTAAAAAAAATTAAAAGGTTTAAGTTTTTATCGGGTGGAACGGATTTAAATTTAGAGAGAGAAGTCTATACAACTAGCTCAAGACATTTAATATGTATAAACAATATAAAAGAATTAAGTGAAATAAATTTCACAAAGAACACGTTAAAAGTTGGTTCAACAGTTTCAATAGAAAAATTTTTAGAAATAACTGATAAAAAGTTACCACAAATCAGAGAAATTTTAAAAAGATTTGGTTCTCCATTAATTCGAAATCAAGCGACAATTGGTGGTAATATTTGTACATCAAGTCCAATAGGTGATTTGTCTCCAATATTTTTAGTTTTAGGGACAAAGTTAAATACATATGGTGTTAATGGTTTAAGAGAAATATCACTTGATAGGTTTTTCACACGTTATAGAAAGAATGTTCTAAAAAAAACAGAATTGATAAAAAACTTCGTTATTTCAATGCCCAAAAAAGATTATAAGTTATTTTCATGGAAATTTTCAAAAAGATTTGATCAAGATATTTCTACTTTATCGATTGCTGTTTTGGTAAAAATTAAAAATAATAAAATTAATGATATAAAAATTGCAGCTGGAGGAGTTTCTGAAAAACCTGAGATTTTGTATGGATTATCACAATTAATGATTGGTGAAACTTTAGCTGAAGGCATTAAAAAAGGAACAGATAACCTTGTTAAATATGTAAAACCAATTTCTGATTTAAGAGGAACCGCCGAATATAGGATTAATGTTTTCAAAGGCGTATTGAGAAAATTGGATATTTCTCTAAGAGCAAATAAAGAACATAAATCATTCATGGAGATTATTTAGCAGTGAAACCAAAACGAACATTTCAAGTAGGTAAAAGCTTTAATCAAGACTCCGCCTCAAGACATGTTACTGGAGAAGCTATTTATATTGACGATATTCCTGAAAATAGTGAATTAATGCATGCGGCTCTAATAACTTCAAAAAACGCATACTCCAAAATTAAAAAGATAGAACTCTCTCAACTAAAAGATCTTCCATTTGATACTCATGTTTTTACAGCGAGAGATATTCCAGGAAAAAATGATATTGGTCCAATTTTTGGAGACGAGCCTATCATGGCGGATGACATTATTTCTTATTATGGACAGCCTGTGGCTGTTCTTGTTGCAAATGATTATCAAAAAGCTATGTATGCCGCTAAACTTGTTAAAATTCATACTTTATCAATAGGCAATCCAATTTTAAATATTGACGATGCGTATATCAAAAAGTCATTCTTATCTAAACCATTAGAAATTATAAAAGGTGACTTCAAAAAATCTATTAAAGATTCAAGTCATTCTATAATGGGAAACTTTTCAATTGGCGGACAAGATCATTTTTATCTAGAAAGTCATATCTCTATAGCAACTCCCAATGAAAACGAAGAAATGACCCTATGGTCTAGTACTCAACATCCTACTGAAGTTCAACATGGAGTAGGAAATGTTTTAGGTATTCCTTCAGCAAAAATTGATTGTAAAACAAGAAGATTAGGAGGAGGTTTTGGTGGGAAAGAGAGTCAAGCTACAATATTTGCTGCAATAGCTGCCTTAGCAGCTAACAAAATAAAAAAACCAGTTAAATTAAGACTCGATCGTAAAACCGACATGGCTGTAAGTGGTAAAAGACATGATTTTAAAGTTAAGTATGAAATTGGTTTTAATTCAAAAGGTAAAATTAATGGTCTTGATATTTCATTATTGAGTAATGGTGGAAATGTTTTAGACCTATCTGGTCCAGTAATGACAAGAGCGTTAACTCATTTAGATAATTGTTACTCTTTTAAAAATTTTCGTGCAAGAGGGTACATTTGTAAAACAAATACAGTTTCAAATACAGCTTTTAGAGGTTTTGGTGGTCCTCAAGGTATGTTGGCTATTGAAAATATACTTGATAATGTTGCTAATTATTTAAACGTTTCATTAGACCAAGTTAGAAATGAAAATTATTATAATGAAAAAAATGGTTTTAAAACACCTTACGGTCAAGTAGTAATTAATTCTAAGCTTAATGAAGTGCTCAAAGAAGTAAATCATTTAAGCATTTATAAAAAAAGAAAGAAAGCTATAGCTATCTTTAATGAGAAACAAAGAAAGATTAATAGTTCATTAAGAAAAGGTATAGCTATGATGCCAGCAAAGTTTGGTATTTCATTTAACAAGCCTTCTTTGAATCAAGCAGGTGCATTAATCCATGTATATACAGATGGTTCAATTAGATTAAATCATGGTGGAACAGAAATGGGACAAGGTTTGTTTACTAAAGTTGCTCAAGTTGTGGCAGAATGTTTTGGAGTTTCTCTTGACAATGTTCACATAACCCCAACCAATACGGCTGAAGTACCCAATACCTCTGCTACAGCAGCATCCTCAGGTTCAGATTTAAATGGTATGGCTGCATGGAATGCAGCTGAAAAAATAAAGAAAAGAATGCAAAAATGTGCATTTGAATTATTTGATAAGCCTTTGAAAAAAATAATTTTTAGAGATAACTATGTAATTTCTGGTAATCAAAATATTACTTTTGAAGAATTAGCAAAAAAATGTTGGGAAAAACGAATTTCACTCTCATCAACAGGTTTTTATAAAACACCAAAGATATTTTGGGATCAAAATAATTTAAAGGGTAGACCATATTTTTATTATACATGGGGAGCGGCAGTTTCTGAAGCCTTGATTGACTTGGACACAGGAGAAAACAGAATATTAAGAGCGGACATTGTAGAGGACTGTGGAAAGTCATTAAATGAAGCTATTGATATTGGTCAAATTCAAGGTGGTTTTGTTCAAGGTCTTGGATGGCTCACATGTGAAGAGTTATACTTTAATAATGAAGGACAACTATTAACTACAGGTCCATCAAAGTATAAGATACCAGGTAGTCGTGATGTGCCAACTAGATTTAATGTTAAGTTATTAGAAAACACGTTTAATGAAGAAAAAACTATTTTTAGATCAAAGGCAGTAGGTGAACCTCCTCTTCTTTTAGCTATCTCACATTTTTTAGCAATTAAAGATGCTATAAAAATGGCATTTGATAACATTGATATATCCAAAATAAATTCACCCATTACTCCATCTGAGCTATTAAAGTGTATAAATGACCATAAACATGTTAATTAATTTTATTTAAAATTTATATCATTTCTCTTTATTTACTATATATTGTGTTTTGCTATTATTATTTTAACAATATATAGAGGAGGTAATATGGCTAACTTAAATAACGTCTCCGCAGAGGACTTGAAAAATCCAGATTATGTTCCCCCGATGGGGACTGGTATTACTCTTGGTCTTCAGCATGTTTTGGCTATGTTTGTAAGTAATTTTACGCCAGCCATTATTATAGGTGGGGCTGCAGGATTTGCATTTGGAAGTGCTGATGCAGTCTTTTTAATTCAAATGTCAATGCTCTTTGCAGGAATAGCCACACTTTTTCAAACAATTGGGTTTGGCCCAGTTGGTGCAAGGCTTCCAGTAATGCAAGGAACAAGTTTTGCATTTATCCCTGTTATGATACCTGCCGTTAAAACTGCTGGTTTAGGAGCTTTGTTTGGAGGTATTGTTATAGGTGGTATATTTCATGCCTTTTTAGGTACAATTATTGGAAGAATTAGACACTGGTTTCCACCACTAGTATCAGGATTAATAATTTTAGCAATTGGAATATATTTGATACCAGTTGGCATCAAATATGCGGCTGGTGGTGCAGCAGATTTTCAAATGAAAAATCCAGCTTGGGGTGGACTCTCTCATTGGGGATTAGCTCTTATTGTAATTCTGTCGTCTTTTTTCTTAAAGTTTTGGACAAAAGGAATTTTATCTAGTGCAGCAGTTTTGATAGGTATGATTATAGCATATGTTATTGCAGCTTTGATGGGGAATGTAAATTTCTCTGGCGTTGAAAAAGCTGCTTGGTTTGCAATACCTTCACCACTAAAATATGGCTTTGACATAAATATTGGAGTTATTTTTGCAATATGTTTGATGTCAATTGTGAGTGCAATTGAAACAGTTGGAGATATTTCTGGTATTGCCAAAGGAGGAGCGGGAAGAGAAGCAACCGACGATGAAATAAAAGGTGGTACATATGCTGATGGCTTTGGAACTGCACTTGCAGGAATTTTTGGTGGATTGCCAAACACAAGCTTTAGCCAAAATGTTGGATTAATTTCTATGACAGGGGTAATGAGTAGAAGAGTAGTAACTATTGGAGCAATTTTTCTAATTATATGTGGATTGGTTCCAAAAGTTGGAGCTCTAGTTTCATCAATGCCTATTGCTGTTTTAGGAGGTGGTGTTATCGTTATGTTTGGTATGGTAGCAGCAGCTGGAATTAACATGTTAAGTTCTGTTGATTGGAACAGAAGAAATATGATGATTTTTGCAATCTCTCTTTCAATGGGATTTGGCTTGCAAAAAGTTCCTATGGCCATGCAACATTTGGACGGAACAATGAAACTTCTTATGACATCAGGTTTATTACCTGCTGCAGTAATTGCCGTAGTATTAAATTTAATTTTACCTAAAGAATAGAAATAAAAACTTATTTTTCTTACTAAAATTGATATAATGCACCGTTCTTAAAGAGCGGTGCATTTTTTTTATGAAAACATTATTGATTAAAAACGCAAGTCATATCGTGACAATGAACGATGAAGAAGTTGAGTTGAAAGACACATCCATATTATGCGAGAATGGTATAATAAAATGGATTGGTAACCATAATGACTTAACAGAAAAAATTGATTTTACAATAGACGCTCAAGATTTAGTCGTTATCCCAGGTCTAGTTAATACTCACCATCACTTATTTCAAAATTTGACAAGAGTTTATCCTAAAGCTCAAAATAAACCACTTTTTGGTTGGCTTACAAGTCTTTATCCTGTTTGGCAAAATATAATACCATCAGATATATATATTTCTTCACTAATTGGGATCTCTGAGATGGTATTAACAGGATGTACAACGACTAGCGACCATTTATATCTTTTTCCAAATGGTTCAAAATTAGAAGATCAAATAGAAGCATCAAAGTTAATTGGATGTAGGTTTCATGCGGCAAGAGGCTTTATGAGTGTAGGAGAAAGTAAGGGGGGGCTTCCACCTGACAGCTTGGTAGAAGATGAAAAGGCAATAATCAAAGATTGTCAAAGAGTTATTGAAAATTTTAATGATGAAAAACAGTTTTCTATGCTCAGGGTTGTATTAGCACCATGTTCTCCATTTTCTGTAAGTCAAAATCTTATGAAATTGACTGCTGAAATGGCAAGGTCTTATTCTGTTTCGCTCCACACGCATTTAGCTGAAAATGATGAAGATATAGAATATTCGAAGAATCACTTTGAAATGAGACCTGGGGAATACGCTGAAAGCCTTAATTGGCTAGGTGACGATGTATGGCATGCGCATTGTGTAAAACTAAATGACACTGAGGCAGATTTATTTGCTAAATCTAGAACAGGTATTGCACATTGTCCTACTTCAAACATGAGACTAGCTAGTGGGATTGCACCCGTTAGGAATTGGATTGATAAAGATGTAAAAGTTGGATTAGGTGTAGATGGTTCAAGCTCTAATGATAGTGGCCATCTACTTAATGAAGCAAGACAAACACTTCTTCTTCAAAGACTAAAATTTGGTGCAGATAAATTTAGTGGCAGAGAAGCTTTAAAACTAGCTACTAAGGGTGGAGCAAAAGTTTTAAACAGAAATGATATTGGAGAAATTTCTGTTGGTAAGGCAGCTGATTTCGCAATTTATGATTTAAAGCAGATCGATTTTTCTGGTACTTCTTCTGATCCTGTTGCAGCACTGGTTTTTTGTGGTCCAGTTAAAACCAAATATACAATATGTAACGGAAAGATTATTTCAGAGAATGGACATATGAAAAATTTTGATATTAATACGTCACTTGAAAAGCATGCTTTAGCATCTATCAGATTAATAAATAATTAGTAAATACTAAAAATTTCATCATCTTTAAAATTATATTCAATTAAATTTTTAAATTTATCTTCATCATTATTAACTCTATCAACAACCCAAAAATCTTGTTTTTTAAAAACTAATAAAGGATGGTGCCAAATATTTTTTTTGTATGTAATACCTGTATTTCCATTCAAAGAAAAACATCTTAATGACTCTAGGTCAGGTAGGCCATTAATTTCTGATGCAACTACAGTTAACCATTTATAGTCCTGAACAGGGAGGAATGTTTGAGATCCTAAAGGATGTTTTTCTAAGATTTTTATTATTATAGGTTTTGGTCTTGGCGAACCTTCAAAAATTGATATAAATGGTCTCCCTTTTTCTAGGTACAAATCTAATTCTGAAATTTCATGGAATCTTTTTGTAGTTCCTTGGTTAATTATAAATTCATCTTTTGAATTCTTTTTTTGAATTAAATGCCCAAAGGGTAAAAATTCATTATTATTTATTTCTTCAATTTTTAATTTGATCATTTATTTTAATTTACCAAAAACCCTGAACCGAGAGACTCCACCATCTGGAAAAATATTTAACTTTACATAATTTACTTCATCAGTTCTTATTATTTTTTTAAATCTATGAATTTTATCTGCCTTTAATTTTGTGGGAGGTAAAATCTCTTTCCAATTTTTATTTTGTTTAATTATTGAAGATACTTTTTCTTTCTCATCGAAAAAAGCAGCACTGATTGATGCTTTATCAGGAAAGTTCCCTTTAAAATGTGCAGTATCAATTTCAATTTCCTCTATTATACCAGATTTAGCTAACTTAATTATTATCCAATCATTTCCTGGTTCTCTTCTTCTCCTTGTTTCCCATCCATCACCCATTGTTTTCCCACGACCAGATGTTAGTAAAGCTGATACATCACCATAGTGAGCATTGTTATAAGCAATGATTTTTCCACCAAGATTTAGCGAAGACAATTCTGTTTTTTTGTTTTTAAATTTTTCTAGATCAATTTCAACATGGCCCAAAAGCCTTAGTCTTGCGATACCACCATCTGGGAAGATTTGGAATCTGATATAATTAACTTTTGCTGACTTCACTTTAAAATTGTGTACCTTATCACCTTGAAGTTTTTGTTTTTTTAAAATTATTTTCCAATCATCATTATGGTCAGGTTTTTTTTCAGAGTATAATCCTTGTATTGAAGCAAAGGGAGGATAATTTCCTGTAAAAAAACTTGTATCAATTTCAATTTCATAAACTTTACCAGGACTACCTAGTTTTATTATTGCCCAATCATGCCCTCCATCTCGTCTCCTTTTACTTTCCCATCCATCCATCCACTTACCGTGGTTATCATATTTATCTTCAATGAATTGAGGTGCTTTGTCATTTAGCATTCTTGAAACTTTACCAAAAAAGTCATCAGAAAACGACATGACTTTAGTACCTAATTTAGGTGATGCTAAGTTTACAAAATTATTAATATTATTTTTTTTCAATTTTATTTACTATTTTACAAAGAACAATAGTCCCTATTAATATATTCACCATTATTTTTAGTAGTTGAAAAGGTACCATTATTAAAAATACACTTTCCTCTTAACCAAGTTTGTAATGGCCATCCGGTAATATCCAGTCCCTCATAAGGAGTATAGTCTGAACCATGATTTAAAAATTCTTGCTTTATCGTTTTTTTCAAATTTGGATCCCATATCGTTAAGTCTGCATCAGAACCAATTTTTATTACACCTTTTTTAGGATACATACCATACATTTTGGCAGGATTGGTTGAGGTTAATTCTACAAATCTCTCAATTGAAATTCTATTTTTGGATACACCTTCAGAAAATAAAATTGGAAGTCTTGTTTCTACGCCAGGTATACCGTTTGGAACCCATCTAAACGAGGTTCTAGCACCAGGTCTATCTTTTCCTTTCGAGTCTTTAAATCTAAAAGGTGAATGGTCAGAGGAAAACAACTCAAAGGTTCCATCAATAATGCCTGACCAAATTGCTTCTTGACTTTGTTTATCTCTTGGTGGAGGTGAACAAACATATTTTGCTCCCTCAAAATCCATATTTAGTCCCTTTAAATTATCTCTAGTCAAACAAATATATTGAGGACAGGTTTCAGCAAAAACCTTGAGACCTTTCTCTTTAGCCCATCTAATTTGGTTCAGAGCTTCAGAACCAGAAACATGAACAATGACGATAGGAATATTTATGATTTGAGCATGACTTATGGCTCTATGGGTAGCCTCTCTTTCTACAATTTCAGGCCTAGATATTTCATGATAATAGGGAGCAGTTTTACCTTCATCTTCTAATTTTTTAGTTAAATATTTTATTGCATCATATCCTTCAGCATGAACCATAACTAGAGTTTTTTGTTGTTTTGCAACTTCAAAAACTTCTAATAGTTCTTTATCATTAAGAACAAGGTCATCATAAGTCATAAAAACTTTAAAAGATGTATATCCATCTTTTGAAAGTGCTGGAAGTTCTTGTCCTAACACTTGAGGGGTAGGGTCACTTATTATTAAATGGAATGAGGTATCAACATACAAATTTCCATTAGCTTTTTTATGATAATCTTCAACACATTTTCTCAATGACTCTCCTTTGACTTGCATCGCAAAAGGTATGATTGTTGTATTTCCTCCAGCTGCAGCTGATTTAGTTGCTGACTGAAAATTATCAGCCATTTCAACATCCGGTCCTGATGGTTGGTCAACATGAACATGAGGATCAACACCCCCAGGCAGTACAAAAAGATTTTCTGCATTTATTTTAGTTTTTGCTTCTAAATTTTCATCACCTAAATAAGCTATTTCCTGTTCTTTTATTCCAATATTTAGTTTCTTTGTTTCGTTTTCTGAAACAACCAACCCATTCTCAATTATCGTGTCTAATTCTGCCATTTTCTTTTCCTTAAAGTACTTTTAACAGTTTTATTAATAGAAAAACAAATATTATTTTTCTAAAATGTGCGAAATACTTTTCTTCCAATCTAAGTTTATATCTTGCCCAATCTCAAATTTATTTTTAAAAAAAAGTTCATCCTCTACTAAAACAAAAATATCTATATTATTTTTATCAGAGCAACAAATTTTTACTTTTTCACCTTGAAATTCTATATCTTTAATTTTCATTAATTTCTTATTCTGCGTTTTTAAGATATTAATTTTTATTTGATCCATTCTAACAGCATACTTTTTTCCACCATCATTAATTACATTATGACTACCTACAAAATTAGCTATAAATTCATTTTTTGGCTTATTAAAAACATTATACGGTGTATCAGATTGCTCTATAGTACCTTTATTCATTACCACTACTAAATCTGCTAATGCTAGTGCTTCTTCTTGAGAATGTGTTACATGTATAAATGTTATACCTAATTTTTTTTGAAGATTTTTTAATTCTGTCCTCATTTGAATTCTGAGAAAAGGGTCAAGGGCTGATAAGGGTTCATCTAATAATAATATTGAAGGTTTTGTTATTAAAGATCTAGCTAAAGCTATTCTTTGCTGTTGTCCTCCCGATAATTGACTAGGGAATCTATCAACAAAATTTTGCATTTGAACCATTGCTAAAATTTCGTTTGCCTCTTTATATCTCTCTTTTTTATTTATATTCTTAATTTTCAGAGCAAAAGCTACATTATCAATACAATTTAAATGCGGAAAAAGTGCATAATTTTGAAACATCATTGAAGTTCCTCTTTTAGCAGGGGTAAGTTCGTTTATAATAGTATTTCCTAATAAAATATCACCATCAGTTATTTCTTCATGACCAGCTATCATTCTTAGTGTAGATGTTTTCCCACAACCTGAAGGACCTAACAAACAACAATATGTACCTGATTGAATTTTCAGATTTATTTTATTTACTGCTGTAATGTCGTCATATTTTTTTAGCAGTGACATTAATTCTAAATTTTGAGGTACGGTCATAATCTCTCTTAAAAATGATTAAATTTAATACAACTTTAGTATGAAAGTTACAAAATTTAATCATTAAGTTATTTTTCGAAGTATTTTGTCCCTTTTTGATTAAAGTATTATCAAAAACTGAATAATTTTATTGATCATTTACTTAAATAAAAGGAGAGATTTATGTCAAAGAAAATGTCTAAAAAGATTACTAGAAGAAATATGATAAAATCATCTGTGGCAGCAGTGGGCGCTGTAGCCGGTTCCGGATTAATTACAGGTTTCCCTGCAATCCACGCCGCAGGAACGCCAACTCTAAGATATTTGGGGACTGCTGTTAACATGGGAAATGAGCCTGAAAAGAAACTTTTTGAGGATACTGGTATAAAAGTTAAATATATATCCAAGACTACAGATGATGTTGTAAAAACAATTTTAACTCAACCTAATAGTTTTGATATTGTAGACTCTGAATATTTCAGTATGCCTAAACTTGTTCCATCTGGAAGTTTGCTTGGTATGGATACTAAAAAGATTAAAGAATGGGGAAATGTAGTTACTGCATTTACTGAGGGTAAAGTTGCCGGAAAAACTATAGGAGATCAAGGAACTGCTCCTAAAAAAGTTCTTTATCTAAAAGGTGCAAAGTCAAAAGAATTCTCAAAAGATCCAACACAATATGTCACACTTATCCCAACTGTATATAACGCAGACACTCTTGGAATCAGACCAGATTTAATAAAGAGACCGATAAGTACTTGGGCTGAATTACTTAACCCAGAATTTAAAGGAAAGGCTTCAATATTAAATATTCCTTCAATTGGTATTATGGATGCTGCAATGGTTGTAGAGGCTATGGGTGAATACAAATATCCCGACAAAGGTAATATGACTAAAAAAGAAATTGATCTGACGATGAAAATTTTTACTGAAGCAAAGAAAGCAGGTCAATTTAGAGCTTTTTGGAGCGACTTTAATGAGAGTGTAAATTTAATGGCCTCAGGTGAAGTTGTAATACAATCAATGTGGTCACCGGCCATCACAGCAGTAAGGTCTCAAGGCATACCTTGTGTATATCAACCTTTAAAAGAAGGTTACAGAGCTTGGGCTGCAGGCTTTGCCTTACCATCAACCGCGAAAGGTAGACAAGCTGATATTGCTTACGAATATATTAATTGGTTTTTATCTGGATGGATGGGTGCTTACCTAAATAGACAAGGTTATTACTCTGCAGTTCTTACAACTGCTGAGAAAAATATGAAGTCTTACGAATGGGACTATTGGATGAAAGGAAAACCTGCATCACAAGATATTTTATCACCAACAGGAAAGAAACTGGCCTCTAAGGGAGAAATTAGAGATGGTGGATCTTATGAAGATAGAATGGGATCTGTGGCTTGTTGGAATGCTACCATGGATGAAAATAAATACATGGTTAGAAAATGGAATGAAATGATTGCTTCCTAAATATACATATAGTTAGGGCAATATTTATATTGCCCTAATTACAATTTCCATATAAAAAAACATTATGAATAATAGAAAAAGTTTTTTTCTTGCTGCTCCATTTTATTTAGTTTTTTTGTGTTTTTTTTTAATTCCACTAATTTTAACTGTTATAGTAAGTTTTTGGGATTATAATGAATATTCTATAATACCTGATTTTATTTTTGAAAATTATGCTTATATCTTCAACAACTGTTTTGATTATTCTAAAGATGTTTGCGTAACTTTTAAAACATACCTATCAACCTTCTATTTTTGTTTTCTGTCATGGCTATTTACCTTGTTAGCTGGATTTACAATTGCATATTTTTTAGCTTTTCATGTCAAATCATTAGGTTTGCAAATCACATTATTTTTGATTTGTACAATTCCTTTTTGGACTTCAAATGTGATAAGAATGGTCTCTTGGATACCTCTTTTGGGGAGAAATGGCTTGTTTAATTCTTTTTTGTTATCTACTGGTATTATAGACGATCCTCAAGAGTGGTTTTTGTATTCTCACTTTTCTGTGGTTTTAGCATTTATTCATTTATATACATTGTTTATGATAGTTCCAATATTCAACTCAATGTTGAGGATTGATAAATCTATCATCGAGGCTGCATACGATGCAGGTGCAAATGGATTTCAAATATTAATTAATATTATTATACCTCTTTGTAAACCCGGCATTGTTATAGGGTCAATATTTGTTATTACAGTCGTTATGGGAGATTTTATAACTATTGGAATTATGGGTGGTCAACAATTAGCATCTATAGGCAAGATTATTCAGGTTGAAATGAGTTATCTTCAATTACCCGCAGCAGCGGCAAATGCAGTTATTTTACTCATTATCACGATATTTATTATATGGATTATGACAAAATTTATTGATATTAGAAAAGAGTTATAAATGATAAATAAAAAGGGAAAATCATTTTATTTTTGTTGGTTTTTTTTTATAACCTTCGTAATTTTTCTTTATGGACCCACTTTTACTATTGTTTTGCTAAGCTTTCAGGGACCTGAAGGAGGTTTAACATTTCCAATGAATGGTTTTTCATTTCACTGGTTTGAAAAACTTTGGGAAGGCGGAGGTTATGTTGACATTGGTTCAGCATTTAGAAGATCCATTCTTTTAGGAATTATACTAATGATACTGACGGTAATTTTATCAGTAAGTGCTGGTATGGCTTTTCGAAAAAAATTTTTTGGTTCAAATTTTTTATTTTTTCTGACAATTTCAAGCTTAATTGTACCATCTATCATTTTATCTCTTGGAGTCGCTTTAGAGTTCAGATTAATTGATGAAACAATTAAATTTATTGGTAATAAATATAATATTGATTGGATAATTAATGATTTTCAAACAACTTTAAATATGTTTTCTAGTGGATTAGGTGCTCAACTTACCTGGACTTTACCATTTGGACTATTAATTATGTTTGCAATTTTTAATAGATTCGATAAATCATTTGAGGAAGCATCAAGAGACTTAGGTGCTACCCCTTGGCAAACATTTAAATTTATTGTCTTACCAATTATTGCTCCAAGTGTTGTTGGTATAGCTTTATTTGGATTTACATTATCTTATGACGAACTTGCTAGGTCTTCTCAAGTAATGGGGGCTACTAACACTTTGCCTTTAGAGTTAAAAGGTCTAACCACAACTGTAACAACTCCAGTAATTTATGCCCTCGGAACATTAACCACTGGAATATCATTTCTAGTGATCTTTATTGCAATTGGTTCTTTTTTTATTATTAAAAGGAAAAAAATAAAATGAAAACAAAGAAAACAATATGTATTATTAATCCTAACACTTCTTCAGAGATGACTAACGGAATAGCAAAGGTTGCAAAAAAAATTATTTCTTCTAACTTTGATATAACCTCAACAAGCCCTGAATTTGGCCCCGAGAGTATTGAAGGTTATTATGATGAGGTGTTTTGTATACCGGGAATAATTTCTGAAATAAAAAAAAATCCATATTCTGACGCATATATTATAGCTTGTTTTGATGATACTGGCTTAGATGCATGCAGATCTTTTACTGATAAACCCGTTTTGGGCATAGGCGAATGCTCATATCATGCTGCTAATCTTTTGGGAGGAAACTTTTCGGTGATTACAACGTTATCTAGATCTATTCCAGCTTTAAAAGGAAATTTAAAAAAATACGGCATTTATGATAATTGTAACCTAGTTACTTCAGTTGAAATTCCAGTTTTAGACTTAGAAAAAAATCCTAAAATTACTGAAACAAAATTAGATAATAAAATTCATGAAATTTTATCTAGTACGAATAGCGAAATAATAGTTTTAGGTTGTGCTGGAATGTCTGATTTTGCAAAAAATATGCAAGATAAATATAAAATACCAGTCATTGAAGGAATTTCAGTCTCGATAAAATTTGCTGAATCTTTAGTAGAATTAGGACTTAAGACATCTAAAAAATTAGGTTATGCTAAACCAAGATCAAAAAAATATTCAGGAATTTTTAAACCATTTCAACCTTAGAAAATTATGTCTGTAAAAATTTTAAATCATCCGCTTATTGATCATCATATGAATAAACTAAGATCAAAAGATACAAACAACTTTGATTTTCGAATTAGTGCCAAAATAGTTTCAAATTTAATGGGATATGAGATTTTTAAAAGTTTGAGTACTGAAAATGTACAAATTAATACTCCTCTTGAAAAATTTAAGGGTAGAGAAGTAAAAAAACCATTTCCATGTTTGGTATCAATTTTAAGAGCAGGTTCAATAATTGTTGACGGATTACTTGAAGTATTTCCGAATTGTTCAGTTGGTCATATTGGCATTTATAGAGATCATAAAACTTTATTACCAAAAGACTATTTAACAAAATTACCTAATAATATTCATAAAAAAAAAGTTTTTTTATGTGATCCAATGCTAGCTACTGGGGGCAGTGCAATAAGGGCTATTGAGGTTTTAAATGAAAATAATTGTTACGACATTAGTTTAATTTGTCTATTAGCTTGTGATGAAGGAATAAATTTAACTTTAAAAAAATATCCTAAAACCAATATTTTTGCCGCTCAAAAGGATCCTGTATTAAATAAAAAAGGGTATATTTTACCTGGTCTAGGAGATGCTGGAGATAGAATTTATGGTACAGAATAATTTTCTTAATTTAAAAAATATTTTGTTAATTCTTTAAAACTGCATACAATTAAAATGTTTTAATCGTTTTAAAGGTAATTAAATGCCAAACAATTTATCAAATGCACAAGGTGTTTATGCCATTGCAACAACACCCTTTTTAGATAATGGAGAAGTTGATTTTAACTCTGTAGATAAATTATCTGATTATTACTTAGAATGTGGTTCAACAGGAATTACAATTTTAGGTGTAATGGGAGAAGCGCCAAAACTTAATTTAGATGAACAAAAAAAACTTGTTAAAAGATATGTTAAAAATCTTCGCGACAAAATGCCAATTATTATAGGCGTAAGTAATCCAGGGCTCGATAACCTAAGAAATATTGCTATTGAAGGAATGGAAATGGGTGCAAATGGAGTAATGGTTGCAGGAATAAATGGTTTAAAAAACGATGAACAAATTGAAAATTACTTTGAACAAGTTGTTCAATATCTAGACAGTATTCCAATATGTGTACAGGATTATCCGCCCACAACAAACGTATATTTTTCTGTATCTACAATAGAAAAAGTTTTTTCAAAATATCCACAGTTTGAAATGTTTAAACATGAAGATTGCCCAGGCCATAAAAAATTAACTCAATTGATAAATTCAAGAGAAAATTTAGGAAGAAAAAAATATAGCATATTAGTTGGTAATGGAGGTCTTTATGTACCACAAGAGCTCTATAGAGGGGCAGATGGTATAATGACGGGATTTGCATTTACTTCAATGTTAGTTGAAGTGTTTGATCTTTTCAAAAAAGGTTTAAAAGAAGAATCTGAAAATTTATTTGATTTATACTTACCTTTAATTAGACATGAACAGCAGTTTGGAATTGGTTTAGCAATTAGAAAAGAAGTGCTGAGAAAAATAGGCGTCATTTCATCATCTAAAACCAGGTCTCCAGGCCCAAAACTTGATGAGAATGATTTAGAAGAATTAGAACGTCTATTGTCAAGGTTGAAAAAAAACCTTGAAACGAAGAGTCTTTCTGTACCCAAAGGCATTTGAAGGATTCATTTTGAAAATCTTATTATATAATCCAAACACAACCCAATCAATTACTGATAAATTGTATAATACTGCTAAATTAGTTACCTCATCTGGAACAGAGCTTGTTCCTATGACTGCAAAAAAAGGATTTCCTTATATTTCTAATGAAGCAGAAGCACAAATTTCTGGAACAACTGTTTTAGAAGTTATAGCAAAAGAGCATAGAAATTATAATGCTGCAATAATTGCTGCCTTTGGAGATCCTGGTCTAAAAGCAGCAAGATCACTATTTCATATACCAATTGTAGGTTTAGGTGAGGCAGCTATGTTGAGTGCTTGTTTGTTTGGCAAAAAATTTGGTATCATATCATTTACTAATAATATGTCTGCATGGTATGAGGAAAGTGTTGAAACACTTGGTCTTAAAGATAGATATGCAGGATTTAGAGCAATTGATAGTGTTATTTTGTCTATAGACAAAATACAATCAGTCCAGAAAAAAAATTTGATAAAATCAGCAAAAGATTCTGTGGAAATTGATGGTGCGGATGTAATAATTTTTGCTGGAGCACCTCTTTCAGGGTTTAAAAAAAAAGTAGAGGATAAAATCTCAGTTCCAATTATTGATTGTGCTGAAGCCGCTGTTAAGCAAGCTGAGTTATCTGTTGCAATGACTAATAAATTTTCGAATAAGAAAAGTTATAAAACAAAATTACCTCCAAAAAAATCTATTGGTTTAAATAAAACGTTGTCAGATTATTTCTCACATGAAATTTAGTTTCAGTCAGCAATGCAAGATAAAGAATTAAATAAAAGAAATTTTTTTGGTTATGGAGATACAAAACTTAAGATTAATTGGCCAGGTAATAAAAAAATAGCTCTATCAATTGTTGTGAATATTGAAGAAGGTGCTGAACTATCTGTCAGTTCAGGTGATAGTATAAACGAATATATCTATGAAAATAATAAAATAAAATTAGAAAATAACTTGCCTGATCTTTGTATGGAATCTCATTTTGAGTATGGCTTACGTTCAGGTTTTTGGAGAATCATTCATTTATTAGATGAATACAAATTGCCAGTCACATTTAGTTGCTGTTCCCAAGCATTAGAAAAATCACCTTGGCTAATAAAAGAAATATTGAATAGAGGGCATGAAATATCTGCACATGGTGTAAAGTGGATTTCACATTTTAATTTAAGTGAAAACGAAGAAAGAAAAATTATAAACAAATGTTATAATGACATATTAAAATTAACTGGTAAACCACCTTTGGGGTGGCATACGAAATCTGCAACTTCAATCAATACAAGAAAACTATTATTGGAACATGGAGGGTTTTTATATGACTCTAATGCATACAATGATGATTTGCCTTACAAAGTAAATTTTAAAAATAAGTCTATTATTGTAATACCTTATGCATTTGATACCAATGATATGAGATATGAGTCTAATGGAGGATTTGTTCAATCAGATGATTTTTTTATTTACTGCAAGGGTGCATTTGACCAGCTTTTATTAGAAACTAGAGATGAAAAATTAAAAATGATGTCAATAGGATTACATCCACGAATCATTGGCCGTCCAGGTAGAATCAATGGTCTAAAAAAGTTGTTGGACTACATAAGTATATCAGAAAAAACCTGGGTTGCAAAAAGAGAGGAAATAGCAAAATTTTGGGCAGGAGTTAAATTGTAAGCACTCGCCTTTAAAATTGCTAAAACAATTGTCAATTGAACTAACAAATTTAGATCATTGGTTTATTGACTCGTGTAAAAAAAAAGATTGAAATAATAATAATTACTAACTCAAAAAATTATACTGGAAATTTTTCTAGTGATTAAAATTTTATAAGGAGATTAAATATGATACTTAGAAAATTTAGACTTTTGTTAGTTAGTTGTTTAATAGGTCTCTGGACTTTTAGTTCACAAGCAGCTGAGTGGACAATGGCATCTGGATATCCGAAAAGCAATTTTCATACACAAAACATAATTAAATTCATTGATGATGTAAAATCAGGTTCATCTGTCAAAATAAATTTAAATCCTAACGATACTCTTATCAAACTTGATGCAATTAAGACATCTTTGCAAAGAGGACAGATACCAATTGGAGAAATAAGATTTGGTATTTATGGAAATGAAGATCCAATGTACATTCTTGCAGGTTTACCATTTATTGCTCCAGACTATGCTAGTGCATGGTTGTTAAAGGAAGTAAAACATGCGTACCTTCAAGAGAAATTTAATAAGAAAGGACTACGAATTCTTTACACTTCCCCTTGGCCTGGACAAGGTTTTTATACTAAATTTCCTGTAAATAAAGTTTCAGATTTTAATGGAAAAAAACTTCGCATTTATTCTACAGCTACTCAACAAATGGGATCTATGCTAGGTTTTAATGCAACGATTTTACCATTTGCTGAAATACCTCAAGCTTTTTCTACAGGCTTAATAGAAGCATTGTTTACAAGTCCACAAACTGGTATTGATATACAAGCATGGGATAATACAAAACATTTTACTTATGCCGGAGCTATCTTTAGTAAAAATGCAGTTATCGTAACAAATAAAGCTTTTAACGCTTTATCGAAAGCAGATCAAAGTCATGTTTTGGCTGCTGCAGATAGAGCAGAGCTTAGAGGTTGGGAAATGAGTGCTGCAACAACTCGAAAACAGATTGGAATACTAGAGAAAAATGGTATGAAATCAAAAAACGCTCCTGATGAAGTGATCTCAAAGATGAAAGAAATTGGTCAAGCCATGATGAAAGATTGGAGAAAAAAGGCAAGCCCTGAGGCTAATGCTGTTTTAGATCGTTATCTTTCTATGAGATAAAATTTAAGAGATAACCATGAGAAAAATATTAGATAAAATATACCTTTTAAGTGGTTATCTCTCAGCTATTTTTTTAGCACTTATAGCTTTAACAATTATTGCTCAAATATTAGGTAGATTTGTCAATATTACTATAGACTCAACCGAGACTGCCGGTTTTAGTCTGGCTGCCCTAACATTTTTTGGTTTAGCATATACTTTTAGAGGTGGTGAACATATAAGAGTAACTTTATTAACTCGGTTGTTAGAAAAAAAAGCTAAAAAATATCAAGAATTATTTGCTTTAACATTTTGTATTTTATTTACAGGATATCTAACATATTGGTCATGGGATTTCGTTTATTTTTCTTTTATTTTTGATGATATAAGCCCTGGTTTATTAGCTATACCTTTTTGGATACCACGTTTATCAATGTCATTAGGTGTTACGATATTTTTAATTGCACTTATCGACGACTTTATATTTGTTTTGAATGATCAAGAGGCTTCTTATGATAAGAACGCTTCCCCAATTTTTAAAGATGATAAATAAGGATTAATTTTAGATGGCAACGGGATTATCAATTGGTTTATTTTTTCTTCTACTTTTTTTACTTTCTTTAGGTATTTGGGTTGCGCCTGCTTTGATTGCAATAGGCTATGTATTACTAGAGTTCTTTACACCAGCGCCAGTAGGTTCATTATTAGCCAGCACAATTTGGGACGCGAGTTGGAATTGGGCTCTGACAGCTTTGCCTTTATTTATTTGGATGGGAGAAATTTTGTTTAGGACAAGATTATCTTCAGATATGTTTAAAGGACTTTCCCCGATGCTTTCCAGATTACCTGGAGGTTTATTGCATGTAAATGTCGTTGGTTGTGGTATTATGGCAGCCGTTGCCGGTTCAAGTGCAGTTACTTGTGCAACCATTGGGCGAATGAGTATACCAGAATTAACTAAAAGAAAGTATGATGAAACGTTGAGCATAGGCTCCTTGGCCGGTTCAGGTACTTTGGGTCTCTTGATACCACCATCAATAATGTTAATTGTTTATGGAGTATTAGCCCAACAGTCAATTTCACGTCTTTTTATAGCAGGAGTATTACCGGGAATAATGATAATTTTGATTTTTATGTCATATATTTCCTTAAGATCTATTTTAAATCCCTCATTAGCTCCAAAAGAAAAAAAACGTTATAGTTTTTATGAAAAAATTGTAGCTGGTAAACACTTATTTCCTGTCATAGGTCTCATTTTTTGTGTTTTAGGTTCTATTTATGGAGGTTATGCAACACCTACAGAAGCAGCTACAATTGGTGTTTGTGGAGCTTTGTTATTAGCTTGGGCTACTAAAACTTTAAGTTGGCAAAGCTTTAAAGAAAGTTTAATGGGTGCAGTAAAAACCTCATGTATGATTAATTTTATCATAGTTGGAGCAGCATTTTTGTCGGTTGCAATGGGGTATACAGGTATACCAAAGCAGTTGGGACAAATTGTTAATCAATACGAGTTGTCGCAAATTTCATTGTTAATTATTTTAACTATCTTATATATATTCCTAGGTTGTTTCTTAGAGGGAACTTCTATGATGGTTCTCACAGCTTCAGTTGTCCTTCCTATGGTTCAAACTGCTGGAATAGATTTAATTTGGTTTGGTATTTATACCGTTATTGTAGTAGAGATGGCTCAAATTACACCTCCTGTTGGTTTTAATTTATTTGTTCTACAAGGTATGACAGGAAGAGATATACTTAAAATTACTAAGGCAGCTATGCCATTTTTCTTCTTAATGATGTTAGGAATTGTTATTTTAGTGATATTTCCTGAAATCGTAACAGCGCCAGTCCAATTTATGATTCAAAGATGATTTGCACTAAGTTATTATGAATAGAGAATTTTAAGAGGCAAACGAATGAGATTAGCTATTGATATAGGTGGAACTTTTACAGATTTAGTTTTAGAAAAAAATAAAACTTTATACACAAAAAAAGTACTTACATCTGTCGAAAAACCAGAAATAGCAGTTCTTGAAGGTGTTTTAGAGTTATTGCATGAGAATAATGTTGAACCTAGTCAAATTGATATGATTATCCATGGTACAACCTTAGCGACAAATGCTGTTATAGAAAGAAAGGGTGCTCACAGTTGTTTTATTACAACCTCAGGTTTTAGAGATGTATTAGATATTGGATATGAAAGTAGGTTCGATCAATATGATTTGTTATTAGAGAAGACTTTGTCAATTGTACCAAGAAAGTATAGGTATGTTGTGGAAGAGAGAACTGATGTTGATGGAAAAATTTTAAAACCTCTAAATATTAAAAACTTAGACCCCATATTTAATAAAATTAGTAAAGAAAAATTTGAAAGTATTGGTATTGGATTTTTGCATTCATACGCAAATCCAAAAAATGAAATTGTTTTAAGAGAGTTATTAAGTAAAAAGTTTCCAGATATAAAAATAAGTATTTCTTCCGAAGTTTGTCCTGAGATAAGAGAATATGAAAGATTTACAACGACAGTTATAAATAGTTACATTAAACCATTAATTTCACGATATCTTGATAATCTTAAAAAAAGTTTAGTTAATAAGGGCTTTAATTGTTCATTTTTGCTTATGACCTCGGGAGGTAGTTTGACTAATGTTGAAAATGCTACAGATCACCCGATAAGATTAGTTGAGTCTGGACCAGCTGGTGGTGTAATTTTAGCAACATCAATAGCCAAAGAGTTAGATTTAAAACAAGTAATATCATTTGATATGGGGGGAACAACGGCTAAAATAACTCTTATTGAGAATAAGTCTCCTAACAAAGCAAGAGAGTTTGAGGTTGATAGAAAATCTAGGTTTAAAAAAGGTAGTGGTCTTCCAATTAGGATACCAGTGATTGAGATGGTTGAAATTGGAGCTGGAGGTGGATCGATAGCAAGAGTTAATAAATTAGATCAAATTACAATTGGTCCAGATAGTGCTGGAGCAGATCCTGGACCTGCATGCTATGGTCTAGGTGGACAGGAACCAACAATAACAGATGCAGACTTAATAATAGGAAAAATAAATCCAGATAATTTTGCTTCTGGAAAAATTAAATTGTTTCGTAAAAAAAGTGAGTTGGCAATAAGGGAGAAAATTTCAAAACCATTAAAACTTAATCTTGAAATGTCAGCATTGGGCATAACAGAAATGGTAGATGAAACAATGGCAAATGCTGCTAGAGTTCATGCAGTTGAGCAAGGTCAAGATACGGAAAATAAAACCTTAATAGCTTTTGGTGGGGCAGCTCCCTTGCATGTTTCAAGAATTGCAGAGAAGTTAAAAGTAAGAAAAATCATAATACCAACTAACGCAAGTGTTGGTTCAGCAGTAGGTTTTTTATTAGCTCCCGTTGGTTATGAAGTTATTAAAAGCATGAGGTTTTTTCTTCGTGATTTTAAACCAAAAATAGTAAATGACTTATTAAGTAAAATGAATAGTGAAGCTGAAAAGGTTATAAATATAAAAAATACTTCTAAAAATTTTAACTTAGAAAGATTTGTCTATATGCGTTACTTTGGTCAAGGTCATGAAATTAAGGTTAAAATAGATAATAGAAACTTTAATTTAAAAGACACAAATTATCTTAAAAAGAACTTTGAAATTGAATATAAAAAATTGTATGGCAGAATACTACCTCATGCTGAGATTGAAGTATTAACTTGGGCAGTTTCACTAATAAATAAAATTAAAAAAGAAAAGAAAATAAAGCCAATTAAATCTAAAATTTATAAAGGTAAATCACAAATTACTAAAATCATAAATGTGAAAAAATCAAAATTTATTAATACGAAGACATATACTAGAAAAGACTTATTGCCTGGAAATATAATTAAAGGTGCATGCGTTTTAGTTGAGGATCAAACAACTATAATTGTTAGTGATAATTTTCAGACAAAAGTTTTATCCAATAATTATTTGGAAATTGAAATGATTAAAGGAAAATAAAATGAGTAAAATCAATGAAATTACTAATCAATTAATGTGGAATAGACTTCTTTCTGTAGTAGAAGAACAGGGACAGACCCTTGTAAGAACTGCATTTAGCCCAATTGTAAGAGAATGTGGAGATATTTCTGCTGGCATATTTGATTTAAAAGGAAGAATGATGGCACAAGCAGTTACTGGGACTCCAGGACATGTTAATTCTATGGCAGAGTCAGTAAAACATTTTATGCGTTTTTTTTCGATTCAGCATATGAATGAAGGAGATATATATATTACAAATGATCCGTGGATGGGAACTGGTCATTTAAATGACTTTGTATTAACCACTCCATGTTTTAAGAATAATAAAATTGTTGGTTTGTTTTCGTGTACTTCACACCTTACTGATATAGGAGGTATAGGTACTGGTCCAGATGCAACTGATGTTCATATGGAAGGAATTTATATTCCTATGTTAAAATTAGCTGATAAAGGTAAAATGAATAAAACTCTTTTATCTATGATCAGACAAAATACTAGGCAGCCTGTTGAGACAGAAGGTGATGTTTATTCCTTAGCAGCATGTAACGACGTAGGATGTTTACGTCTTAATGACATGATGAAAGAATTTGAAATTAGTGACTTGAATCAACTTTCAAATTTTATTTATACAAAGTCTGTGAATGCAGTTAAAAAAGAAATTAAAAAAATACCTAATGGTGTTTATAAAAATTCTATGAAAGTAGATGGTTTTGAAAAACCTGTTACGTTGAATGCAACTTTAATAGTTAAAGAAGATAAAATTTTTATGGATTATAATGGAACCTCTCAAAAGTCTCTTTATGGAATAAACGTTCCATTATCTTATACAAGAGCATATACAGGGTTTGGATTAAGTTGTCTTATTTCACCAGAAGTACCTAATAATGCTGGTTCATTGTCACCTTACGATATTAATGCTCCTGAAGGTACAATATTAAATGCCAAATATCCAGCAAGTGTATGCGCAAGGCATATAATCGGTCAGATGCTACCTGACGTTGTTTTTGGTTGTCTTGAAAAAGCTATTCCAGATTTAGTACCCGCTGAAGGTGCCTCTTGTTTGTGGAATTTAACTTTTAGAGGTCAACAAAAAGATAATAAAAGTATATTTGCTATCACTGCAGTAACAAATGGTGGTACAGGTGCACGTCCAAGCAAAGATGGTTTGTCGGCAACAGCTTATCCTTCAGGAGTAAAAGGTACTCCAGTAGAAATTAATGAAGCAGTTGCACCATTATTATTTTTAAAGAAAGAATTCAAAACTGGTAGTGGGGGTAAAGGTAAATTTAGAGGAGGAGATGGTCAAATAATTGAAATTAAATCCTCTCTTGGAAAAGATATGGAGATATTAGCCGCGTATGACCGAATTAAATTTCCTCCAAGAGGAAGAAAAGGTGGAGAAAATGGTAAACCAGGTTTAATTAAAATTAAAAATGGACGAAAATTAAATGGAAAGGGTACTCAACCTATAAAAGGGGATGAGATATTAGTAGTTGAAACTCCCGGTGGTGGAGGATATGGATTATTTAAAAAAAGAAGCAAAGATTTATTAAATCAAGATAAAGAAAATGAATTAATTTAATTAGAGTCTTTTAAGAAAATTGTACAAATCATATAAAGTTTTTCTTTCTGAGTTTTCTAAAAACGTTATATTCCCAGGTGGCATTGCGTATGACATAACTGCTTGGGAATAAATACTATCAATATTTTGAACAATATCTTTAATATTTTCTAAATTAATCTGCTTAGGAGAGTGTTTCATATTTTCCCAAAGAGGTTCTTTTGCATGACACATTGAACATTTTGAAATAATAATTTCTTCAGAAGCTACAACTAATGTTTTGGGAATTTTCTGAATAATTAATTCTGCGTTCTTTTTTGCACTTGATAAGTTGGGTTTACCAATATCACTTAGATAGACCGAAAATAAAACTATTATAGTTATTGGTATCCAAATAAGATAAGGTGGTTTTTTACCAGAGTGTTTGATATTAAAAAATTGTCTAATTAAAGCACCCACAATTATAATCAATGAGATTATAATCCAAGAATATTCAGTTGCATAAATTGTGGGATAGTGATTACTTATCATAATAAAAATTACTGGTAGAGTTAAATAATTATTGTGTAGCGATCTTTGTTTTGCTGTAATCCCATGTATAGCATCAGGTTTTTTGTTTTCAAGTAGACTTTTAACCACTTTTTTTTGCCCAGGGATAATGATCATTAAAACATTAGCTACCATTATTGTTCCCAGCATTGAACCAATTTGCATGTATGCCCCTCGATATGAAAAAACTTGAAAATATAGCCAGCTAAAAATCGTAAAAATAAATAAAATAAAAATTGCTAGAACATTATTATTTTTATTAACAGTTTTTTTACATATAAAATTATACAATACCCATCCTAAAATTATACCAATCAAAGAAATAGATATTGCTTCAAATTTTGTAAGGTCAAACTTTTCGATTTCAATCATATAAAGGTCAGCACTGAGGTAATAAACAAGAATTAATAGTAAAAAACCAGATATCCATGTTCCATAAGCTTCCCATTTAAACCAAGTTAATTGTGAAGGCATTTTTTCAGGAGCAACAAGGTATTTTATTATTTGATAAAATCCTCCACCATGAACTTGCCATGCTTCACCATGAGCTTGTTTAGGCATATCTTTTTTGTTTTGAAGACTTAAATCTAACGCAATAAAATAAAAGCTTGAGCCTATCCAGGCTATTCCTGCTATCACATGAAGCCATCGTACTAAAAATTCAATCCATTCAAAAAATATATAGAACAATTTAGCTGCCTCTATAGGTACTATAACCAAATGGAGATAATAACAATGGGATATGATAATGACTATCTTCGTCAATGGAAAATTGTATGGCTATATTTTCATAAAAATTATAATCTGGAGTTACTAAATTATTTTTTAAAAAATATTCCTTTACATGAAATACAATTTCGTATTTCCCTTTCACAAAATTTTCACTTGAAATAAGAGGGTTATCTAAACGACCATCTTTGTTTGTAAAACATTCTGAAATTTTTTTTTTGCAATTTTTATCAATTGAATATAATTCAATTAAAATTTTATAGGCTGGTTTACCTATGCTAGTATCAAGAACATGTGTAGTTAATCCTGCCATTATGATACTTTATATCATATAAAAAATAGTAAAGAAATGACAAATAAGATTATAAATTTTGAAAATAAAAGTTTTACAGAAAAAGAATTCATTACTTTGTTTGACTCAATTTATGAACATTCTTCATGGGTTATTATAAATATCATTAAAAATAAAAGCTCCATACCTGAAAAATTAGAGGATTTGAAATTAAAAATGAAAGAGCAAGTAGAAAAAAGTTCAGATGAGTCAAAATTAAAATTATTACGGTCACATCCAGAGCTTGGAATAAAAAAAAATAAACTTTCAAGTCTTACAAAATCATCTCAAAAAGAACAAAAGTCTGCAGGTTTAGATCAATGCTCAGAAGAAGAGTACAAAAACATTAAATTATTAAATAAAAAGTATAGAGAAAAATTTGATTTCCCTTTCATAATTGCTGTTAAAGGTTTGACAAGAGTTGATGTTATAAATGCTATGAACACTAGAATAAATAATAATTATCAAGAAGAGTTTTTAACAGCATTAAAAGAGGTTCACAAAATAGCAAAAATTAGATTTGATACTTTAATTATTTAATTTTTTTATTTATTACAGGTAGATTAAAAACAGATATTTTTGGTAAATCTTTTTTCCATTTTTTAATTTCTACGAGAGTAGAATGAGCGGATGGTCCTTGGCTTAGAGATGAACAACCAATATCATCTGTCAGTACATTTGGATTTCCATGTATACAAAAATTCTCATTTTTATAAGGATTATACCATGCTCCTACAGGAAGATAAACAATGCCTTTCATTACTTCATCAGAAATCTTTATTCCTGCAAGACAAGCCCCTCTATCATTAAAAACTTCAACAATATCTCTATTCTTTAAATTACGTTGTTTAGCATCTAATGGGTTTATCTTGAGCATTTCCCTTTGTTTTACTTTCATTTTTTGGCTATGTTTCCCATTATCAAGTTGACTATGTAAACGATTTTCGGGTTGTCCAGAAATAAGGTGTAAAGGATATTTTTTTGCTATTTTTGCCCCCAACCATTCTTTTGGTTCTAACCATGAAGGGTGACCAGGGCAGTCTTTATAATTAAAACTATCAATTACTTTTGAAAAAATTTCTATTTTTTTTGACGGTGTAGATAGTGGAGAACTTTCTGGATTTTTTATATAATCCTCTAATAAAATTTGATCATGTGTTGGTTGTAAAACCTCAAAAAAGCTTCCTTCCCAAAACTCTCTAAAACTAGGAAGATAAAAATTATTTTTTTTGGCTAAATTTCTTGCTTCTATCCATAGAAATTCTAACCACTGCATTTCAGTTCTATTTTCTGTAAACTTTTTATTAAAACCTAATTTTTTAGAAATTAATGAAAATATTTCAAAATCATTTTTAGACTCTCCAATTGGGTTAATGGCTCTATGCATGGGTGATACAGTTTGTTCCCAATGTCTAAATCCAATATCATTTCTTTCTAAATTAGTAGAGGTAGGAAAGATGAGATCAGAATAACGAGCGAGGCTATTCCACCAAATTTCATTAGTTACTATGGTATCTGGTTTAAAACTAGCTTTAGTCAGTTTTGATAAGTCCATTTGATGATGAAAAGGGTTTCCACCTGCCCAGTAAACTAACTTTATATTAGGATATTTATAATCAGAACCATTAAAAGTAAATTTTTTACCTGGGTTTAAAAGCATATCTGAGTATCTTGCAACTGGGATAAAATCTGAAACATTATTTTTAAATTGATTTAAAGCTGGCCATTTAAAATTTTTAACAGGATTACCAATTCCATTTTCGGCACTATACCCTAAACCAAAACCCCCTCCAGGTAATCCAATTTGTCCCAACATTGCAGCAAGTACAACAACCATCCAATGAGGTTGTTCACCATATTGTTGTCTTTGAAGAGACCAAGAACCAGTTAATAAAGTTCTCTTATTATTAATAGAACTTACAATTTTATAAAAAGTTTTTTCTTCAATTCCTGTGATTTTTTTTGCCCATTTTGGATTTTTTTTAACCCCATCTTTATTTCCTAGTAAATAATCTTTAAAAATATCATAACCACTACAATATTTTTTTAAGAATGCATTATCACAAAGATTTTCCGTTTCTAAAATGTAAGCTAAAGCTAACATAAAGGCAGTGTCTGTGCCTGGTCTGATTTTAATCCAATCTGCTTTGACTAATTTATCAGCCTCCATATTGGTTGGACTAATATTAAAAAATTTAACCTTATTTTTTTTACATTTTTCTAGGTATAATCTAGTTGTATGAAAACCAACTCCACCTGAAGTAACTTGAGAGTTTTTTAGAGGTAGACTTCCGAACATGAGAATTACCTCTGTATTCCTAGCTATACTCTCCCAATCAGTGTGTTCATCTAGAAATTTTCTATAAGACATACCAACTATATGTGGAATTATTGTTTCGCTTGCCGCGTATGAGTAAGTTGTTACAGATTTAACATACCCTCCATAACAATTAAAAAATCTGTGCAATTGACTCTGTGCATGATGAAATCTTCCTGAGGATGCCCATCCGTATGAACCAGCAAATATAGATTTGTTAGAAAAATTAGTTTTTACTCTCTCTAACTCATAAGAAACAATTTCTATTGCTTCTTCCCAAGATATTTCCAGAAACTCATCATTTCCTCTTTTTTTTCTTTTTCTATCTAGAGCAAATTTTTCATTTTGTTTAAATTCTTTCAAATAATCTTTATACCAACCTAATCTGACATGAGGCTTTCTAATTCTTAAATCATCATCAATTGCATCAATCATACCTTCAGAAATTAATGAAGGATCTAAATCTTTTTCATAAGGTTCTAAAGCTATTAATTTGCCATTTTTAACTTTCGCATAATAACTTCCCCAATGTGAGCTAGTAGTTTTTTTAAACATAATTTTCTCAACTTAATTTAATGAGTGGTTCTAAGAATTTAGCCAAATGCATTGCTTTATTATTTGCCTCATCTTTTATTTGAGCTCTACAAGAAGTTCCATCTGCAATTACTATTGGGTTATCATGCTTAAGAATTGTAGGAATCAATTTTGCGTGTGCCATTTTAATCGAAACATCATATGTTTCTTTATTATAACCAAATGAACCTGCCATACCACAACAACTAGTTTCAATTAATTCTATATTAATTTTAGGAATTTTTTTAAGAATTTGAATAATAGGGTTTACAACATCAAAGGCTTTTTGGTGACAATGGCCATGGAGTAAAACTTTTTTATTGAAAATTTTAAAATTAATTTTATCTATTTTTTTGATTAAAAGTTCTTCAAAAGTAAAACTATTTTTTTTCATTAAAATAGAATCTTTGTTTTTAATCAAGGAAGGTAATTCGTCTTTGAAAGACAGGATACATGATGGTTCTAAACCAACTACAGGTATGCCTTTTTTGAGATAGGGTATAAACGTTTTTAAAATATTTTCATACTCTTTCTTTGTTTTATCTAAAAGACCATAAGTTAAATAAGTTCTTCCACAACACAAATTATCATTATTAATTTTTGGTAAAAAAGGTTCAAATCCAAATGCTTTCAAAACTTTGATAGCAGCTCTTATATTTTCAGGTTCATGATACCTATTAAAACTATCTGGAAAAAGTATTACAGGATTATTTTTTATATCCGAAAATTTATTTGGCAACTCACTATCTCTAAAGTAATTTAGTTTAGTAAGAGGAATGTCTCTTTTAGCCGAAATATCAAAAAACCTCTCATTCATTAAATTGAAAATTTTAGTTTTTTGCAAAAACTTTAAAAATGGGTAAGCATAACTTAGGTATTTACTATATTTAGGAAAATAAGCTATTAATTTTTGTGAAAAAGACAAACCAAACCTTTCATATCTTAACTTTTCTATTTCAATTTTCATCTTCGAAATATCCACACTTGTTGGGCATTCTTTTTTGCATGCTTTACAAGAAACACACAACTTCATTGTTTCATACATTTCCTTAGAAATAAGAGATTCTTCTCTTAACTGTCCAGTTAAGGCTAGACGAAGAGTATTTGCCCTACCTCTTGGTGAATCTCTCTCATCTTTTGTTACCCTATAAGATGGACACATAACTCCATTTTCTAATTTTCTACAAGAACCATTGTTATTGCACATTTCAATTGCACCCTGAAAGCCTTCAGATTTTCCAGGCCATGATGACCAATCCATGACTGTTTTTATATCAATTGCTTTATAAGCAGGGGAGTATCTAAAATAATTTCTATCATCCATTTTTGGTGCATCTATAATTTTTTCGGGATTAAAAATGCGATTAGGATCAAATAAATCTTTTGTTTGCCTAAAAATATCATTAATTTTTTTATCAAACATTTTTTCTATGAACTCAGACCTAACTATACCGTCTCCATGTTCACCAGAAAACGAACCTCCAAATTTTTTAACAAGAGAACATGCTTCTTCAGCAATCATTCTCATTTTTCTTACATCTTTGTTTATTTTCATATTCAAAACAGGTCGAACATGCAGACATCCAACCGAAGCATGAGCATACCAGGTTCCATTTACATCATATTTTTTAAAAATCTTTGTTAATCCATTAGTGTATTCTGCTAAATTTTCTAAGCTCACAGCACAGTCTTCTACAAAAGAAACAGGTTTACTGTCACTTTTCATAGACATCATTATATTCAATCCGGATTTTCTCATTTCGGTTAGTCTGGATTGATCTTTAGGGTTAAAAATTTTTATTACACCACCTGATTTTATTTTTTTATTCCAATCATAACCCAAGTTTTTCATTAATTTTTCTAATTGAATTAATTTTTTTTCATTTTGACTTTCATTTTTTTCTGCAAATTCAACAACTAATAAAGCTTCTGGCTTTCCTTTAACAAAATCAGCGACTGTTTGTTTAAAAATTTGAATATCTCTAGCTAATTTGATCATGGTATTATCTATTAATTCTACAGATATAGGGTTAAGTTTTACAATATGTTGAGTTACATCCATTGACTGATAGAATGAAGGGAAATGACAAATTGCCATTACTTTTTTGTTTGGAAGAGACGACAATTTTAACTTGATTTTTGTAAAATATCCAAGAGTACCCTCAGAACCAACAAGTAAATGTGATAAATTAATTCCATCACCTTTTCTTCCATTTGGTCTGTAAGACATTGCATCAGGAAGTAGGGCATCAATGTTATAACCTGCAACTCTTCGTAAAACTTTTGGAAAATTATTCAAAATGAGTTTTTTATTTTTCTTAACTTGCTCACACAATTTAAAGATATTTGTATTAAAAATATTTACGTTAGAATTTTTTTGGAATTTACCAATATCTATATTACCAAATGTATATTCTCTACCATCATTTAATACAGCATTGACTGATAAAACATTATCTCTCATCATTCCGTATTTCAAAGATCTTCCACCACAACTATTATTACCAGCCATACCTCCGATAGTTGCTCTGCTTGAAGTTGAGACATCAACGGGAAACCACAATCCATATTGTTTAAGGTATCTATTTAATTCATCTAAAACTATTCCTGGTTCAACAGAACAAGTTTTATTTTTCTCATCAAATTCTAAAATTTTATTGAAATATTTAGAATTATCTATAACCAGTGATTTATTGACAGTCTGACCACATTGAGAAGTTCCTCCTCCTCTTGGTAAAATTGAAATATTATTTTCTAAACAAAAATTTACGGCTTTTAAAACATCTTCTTTGTTTTTTGGTATAAAAACTCCTAAAGGTTCAATTTGATATATTGAAGCATCAGTAGAGTATCTTCCTTTTGAAAACTCATCATCATAAAATTCGCCGTTTGTTATATTTTTTAACTCAGAAAGAGGAATAGGTGGAATGTCTTTTGGCATCAAATAACTTATAATTTTTTAAATAGGTGCTATATATTTATTAATATATATATATTCTAACAATATTAAAGATTAAACAAGGATAATAAATGGCTATTAAAAAGTTTCATTCTGGAAAGCATTTTTTGCAATTACCTGGACCTTCAAATGTGCCTGATAGAATCTTAAATGCCATGTCTTATCCAACCATTGATCATAGAGGGCCCGAATTCTCTGAATTAGCTATTCAATGTTTTAGTGGTATAAAAACAATTTTTAAAACAAAAAACCCGGTAATTATATTTCCTGCTTCTGGAACAGGTGCATGGGAAGCTGCTTTGGTAAATACTCTAAATGAAGGTGATCATGTGTTGATGGTAGAAACGGGACATTTTGCATCTTTATGGAATAAAATGGCGATAAAGTTGGGTTTAAATACTGAATTTATTGAAACAAATTGGAGAAATGGCCTAGATCATTTGCAAATAGAAAAAAGGTTGAAGCTTGATGTTAATCAAAAAATAAAAGCTGTTTGTATTGTTCATAACGAAACTTCAACAGGCTGTACGTCGGATGTTAGAGCAGTTAGACAAGTGCTTGACAATTTAAAACATGATGCTTTGTTAATGGTAGATACTATATCAGGTCTTGCATCTATAAATTATGAACATGATAATTGGGGAGTAGATGTTACCATTTCTGGTTCACAAAAAGGTTTGATGTTACCCCCAGGATTATCATTTAATGCTATTTCCAATAAAGCATTACTCGCATCAAAAAATTCTAAAATGAAAAGATCCTATTGGGATTGGAATGAATTTATAGAATTTAATAAGAGTGGATTTTTTCCTTATACACCTGCAACAAATATGTTATTTGGGCTCAAAGAAGCAATTGCCATGCTTCATGAAGAAGGTCTAGAAAATGTTTTTAAAAGACATGCCAGATATTCTGAAGCTACAAGAATAGCTATACAATCATGGGGCTTAGAAGTTTTTTGTTCAAACAAAGATAGGTTTTCAGATGTTTTGACTGCTGTAATTGTACCTGATAATAAAGATGCTGATCAATTAAGAAAAGTAATACTGGAAAATTTTAATATGTCCTTAGGTAATGGTCTTTCAAAGTTAAAAGGTAAAGTATTTAGAATTGGACATCTCGGAGATTTAAGTGATTTAAGTCTTTTGGGTACACTAAATGGTGTTGAAATGGGTCTAGATTTAATGAATATACCCTTTCAAAGAGGTGGAGTAGAAAAGGCTAGAGAGTATCTAAAAGATAATTTATAAAATTTGTGAAATGAGCTTCTTTAATAATTTAATAAATTCTTTATTTGATAAAAAAAATAGGAAAAAGAATCTACGATTTTTCTTTGAAAAAAAATCTAAGAAATCTGTGAGTGAATATATATATAACGTGAATGCAGCAAAAGGAGAAATATCTGCATTAATTCACTCTGAAGAACTATTTAACTTTTTAGAAAATAGTGATGAAAAAGTTTTTATAGATTTTTTTGTAAATCTTGAAAAAGATTATGATTTAGATATCAATTCACTCGATGAAACTTTAAAAAAATATACACAAAATAGAGATTATAATTCATACAGAGACATTAAAAAAATTTCAGAAACAAAAAGATCAGAAATATTTAGACGTTTGAATTCCTCAAGAAAAGGGACGATAAAGTTAGTTAGACTTAGAGAAAAATTATTAAATATTATTAATAAATATCCAAATTTTAAAAAAATTGATTTCGACTTATCAAATCTATTAAAAGATTGGTTTAATAAAGGATTTCTAATTTTAAAACCAATTGATTGGGAAACACCGGCAAACATTTTAGAAAAAATCATCCAATACGAAGCAGTGCATCAAATAAAATCTTGGGATGATTTAAGATCTAGATTAGAACCTGATGATAGAAAATGCTTTGCATTTTTTCATCCCGCAATGGAGGATGAGCCTCTGATTTTTATTGAAGTTGCTCTAACTAGAGAAATTCCAAAAAAAATTGATGAAATTTTTAACCGAAATAGAGTGCAAATAAAAGGCGATGAATCATCAGTAGCTGTTTTTTATTCTATTTCCAATTGTCAAAAAGGTCTTCAAGGTATTTCTTTTGGAAACTTTTTGATAAAGCAAGTCGCAAGAGATTTAGAGAAAAGTTTCAGTAAATTAAAGACATTTATTACATTATCTCCAGTTCCTGGTTTCATGGATTGGTTAGCGGTTAAAGAACCTAAATTACACAAGAAATACTCTAAAAAATTAAATATTCAAATCCTTGAAAAAAACAAAAAATTATTAATGCATATTATTTTTGATTATTTTTTTGTTTCAAACAGGAAAGACAGTTTACCAAACGACCCTGTTGCTCGTTTTCATATAGGAAATGGTGCAATCCTTGAAAACGTAAATTTTCTAGGTGATATATCTGAAAAAGGATTTAATCAATCACTATGTTTTATGGTTAATTATTTATATGATTTAAACGATGTGGAAAAGAACCATGAAAAATATGTAGTTGATAAAAAAATAAATACATCTAAAAAGTTATTAAAAGAGTTTCAAAAATCTTAAGAGGAAAAGCACATGCGCAAATTTTTTTATACATTCATATCATTATTTGTATTCAATTTATTTTCATCTAATATAGCTTTTAGCACAGAAAAAAAAGATCATTACTCTTGTTTACCGAAACATGCTGCAGCTATTCGTTCTAATGGTATACAAGTTTTTAAAATGAAAGGTGATGAGAAACCAGTAAATGTATTGATTAGAGATGGTTTTCTAGAAACAAATGATATGAAATATAAATTATTTGAAGCTGGAGGAAGAGCTTTTGCTTTCAATGAAGAGAGAGCTTGGGTACATTTCCAAGATATTACAGTTTTGGATGACGGTACTTTATCATTTGTCATGGCTGTTAATAGTTCAATTTCTAGATATTTGTGCAAAAAAAAATAATCTTTGGAAATATTTAAAATATTTTAATTTATTTTGATATAATGAATTTTGAAAAAATAATGATTAATTAATTAAATAATGAAAAATTTTAAAATAATGTTTTAGTAAATTGATGCAATTTTTTCGCTCAAAAGATTTACTACCAATTTTTCTATTAATTTTGTTAATTTTAGTTTGGAGTTCTGTATGGCCATTGTTTAAGTTTGCAACAGAGTCAATTCCTCCATTCAGTTTCAGAGTAATAATTGGTTTGCCAGCCTGTTTATTGCTCTTCTTTCTTGCATTTAATAAATGTAAAACAGTTAAAATACCTCAAAAAAACTGGAAATCATTGTTTTTAATTAGTTTTTTTAATGTGACTTTATGGCAAGTACTGATGTTATATGGAATTGGTATGCTTGGAGGAGGTAGGGCAGCTGTTTTAACTTATACTATGCCAGTTTGGGCAACCATCTTTGCCTATTGTTTTGGTTATGAAAAAATAAATTTTTCAATAATTATTGCGTTATTACTAGGTGTATTAGGAATTTTATCTTTATCTATTGAGATAAATATTTTTGATAATTTTTTAGGTTTTTTTATAACATTAGCTGCTGGTTTAAGTTGGGGAATTGGTACTATGTTTGTTAAATACGGTGGTATCAAATCAGATGGATTGATTGTCGCTGGATGGCAACAATTTATTGGAATTTTACCTATTATACCATTTGCTATTTATTTTGACATAAATAATTTTAGCCCTATAAACTTTAATCATATACTAGTAATTTTGTTTGGAATATTTTTATCGAGTGGTTACACCTACTGGGCTTATTTTACGGTTTTACAAAAATTTTCGGTTAATGTAACATCAATATCTGTTATGGCAGTTCCAGTTTTGGCAATTTTAATTGATTATTTTTTTCTAGACGTTGAGTTATCAATGTTAGATTTTCTTGCTTTGTTTTTAATAGTCACAAGTATTTTCGTTGCTGCTACAAAGCCATTTAATAAAAATTATGGTTAGGCAATAATGGTAAAAAAAGATAAGCTTTTTGATTTCTGTGCAAATGTTTTGCTCAAACTAAACATGGATGAAGAAAAAGCACGAAAAACTTCAGAAATATTGATTGAGGGAGATTTGATGGGGCACTCTACTCATGGAGTTCGACTTCTTCCAATGTACATAGCAGATATTGAAACTGGCAAAATGAAAGTCAATGGTGAAATAGGAATTATAAATGATAAGGGATCTTGTATTACGTGGAATGGAAATTTGCTACCAGGTATATGGCTAACAGACGAAGCTATAAAACAAGCTGCAAATAGATGTGAAAAGTATGGTGTAGTTACTGTTTTGATAGGAAACAGTCATCATAATGCTGCATTAGGTGCTTATATGCTTCCTTATGTTAAAAAAGGATTAATAACTATAATAAAAAGTTCTGTTCCCTCAAGCGCATCAGTTGCGCCATTTGGTGGAACTGAGCCTTTGTTGACGCCTGATCCAATGGCAATAGCTTTCCCAACCAACGAGGATCCTGTGATAATAGATATAAGTGCATCGATAACGACTAATAATATGATAGGACAGAAAATTTCTAATAATGAGAAATTTGATTTTGATTGTTTGTTAACATCAGATGGCAATCCAACAAATGACCCGTTAGAAGTTAGAGAAAGGGGAGGTACGGTTTTACCGATAGGTGGCATGCAGTATGGTCATAAAGGATTTGGTTTGGCATTGGGAATTGAAGCCTTATCTCAAGGTTTATCTGGCTTTGGCAGGATAAATGAGCCAAAAACTATGAATTTATCAACATTAGTTCAAGTAATTAATCCTGAATTTTTTTCTGGAATACAAAACTTTAAAGATCAAATGTCTTTTACAGTAAATAAAGCCAAAAAAAATAAACCTATTCCTGGAAAAAAAATATTTATTCCTGGAGAAAGGGCATTATTAAATAGAAAAAAATCTTTGGAAAATGGTATTTCTCTCTCAAATAGCACATTAGAAAGTTTAAAAATAATTTCCAAAAATTATGGAGTAAAATTTTTTAGTTGATCTGTCTATTATTCAAAGAAGAAATGTCTGACAAAGTTTCTAATAATTTTGTCAATTTTTCTTCACCGTATCTTTTTTGAATATTGTTTAAAATAGCAACATACTCCGGTTTAATTTCTTCAAGACGTTTGTGACCAACATTAGAAATACGTAAAATAATTTTTCTTTTATCATGCTCATCCGTTTTTTTTTCAATAAATTCATTTTTACACAAAGTATTAATGATTCTAGACAAACTAGGAGATAATATACATGCTTCGTGAGCTAATTCACCTGCGTCGCAAGGTCCTTTCTCACCAAGCACTCTCAAAACTCTAAATTGTTGTTCTGTAAAATTATGCTTTGCTAACATAGGCCTGAAAGATTGCATAAGTGACTCTCTAGCTTTCAACAAAGCTATAGTGAGAGATTTCTTTGTTTTAAACAAAGTTATTAAACTATCTTGTTTATTATCATCCATAATTCAAACTAAATTTTATTAAATTTCATTCATGTGCTCAAGTAAAAATTAAATCTTTGAAAACGACTCAATAAATCATAAGATTTAATTTACGGAGACTATAATGATTAAAATTGAAAATATTGCAAAAAATAAGTTAAAAAATAATGAATTATCTATAGGGGTTGGTTTAAGGCAATCTAGAACTGTTGATATTGGTAAGATTATGAAAACATGTGGATACGATTGGTTGTTTATTGACATGGAGCATAACAGTATGGATGTTGATATTGTATCTCAAATTTCAGTGGCTGCACAAGATACAGGAATTACACCGATTGTAAGAGTTCCAGATTTTGCTCACCATCATGCAACCAGAGTTTTAGATTGTGGGGCACAGGGCATAGTTTTCCCTCATGTTGACGATGCAAAAACTGCAAAAAAATTAGTTTCGAATTGTTTATACCCGCCCGAAGGACATAGATCTATGACAGGAGTTCTTCCACAGTTAAATTTTGAAAAATATTCTATAGCGGATGTTTCTGAAAAAATTAATCAAGATATAATAATTGTAGTAATGTTAGAATCACCTCAAGCTATACAGAATGTTGATGAAATAGCATCTGTGAAGGGCATAGACGTTTTGTTAATTGGAACAAACGATTTATGTATGGAAATGGGAATTCCAGGTCAGTATGATCACGAAAAAGTAAAATCATCATATAAAAAAGTAATAGAAGCATGTATCAATAATAATATCACTCCTGGTATGGGAGGAGTTTATACTGAGGATTTAATGAAAGAATATATTAAAATGGGAATGCAATTTATTTTGTCAGGTTCAGACTTGGCTTTCATGATGTCAGGTGCTAAACAAAGAGCAGATTATTTAAAAAATTTAGACAGGTTTTAAAAAATGAATCAATCAAAATTATTCTCAGAATTTAAATTAAAAAACACAACTTTTAGAAACAGAATAGTATTATCACCAATGTGTCAATACAAAGCCGTTAATGGGTATGTTGAAGATTGGCATTTTCAGCATTACTCAAGATTTGCTTTTTCGGGTCTTGGAGGTGCATTTATTGAAGCTACGGGCATTTCACCAGAAGGAAGAATTACACATGGTTGTACTGGAATATGGGAAGATGGTCAAATTGAAGGGCTAAAAAAAATAACCGAAGTTTTTAAAAAATATCGTTGTGTTAGTGGTATTCAATTAGCTCATGCAGGGAGAAAAGCTAGTTTTTTAAGGCCTTGGGATGGAGCTAAGCCAATAGAAAAAAATGATGGATTTGAAAAAAAATGGCAAACAATTGGCCCCAGTGCAATTCCAGTCAATGAAAACTCTCCAACTCCAATAGAAATGACAAATGACGATATTGAAAAAGTTAAAAATGACTTTAAGAATGCAGCCAGAAGGTCTTTAGAAGCTGGTTTTGACATATTAGAAATTCATGGTGCTCACGGATATTTACTACATTCTTTTTTTTCCCCAATTTCTAATAAACGAGAGGATAAATATGGTGGAAATTTAGAAAATAGAATGAGGTTTGGTTTAGAGATTGTTAGAAATATAAGAGAAGTATGGTCCTCAGAAAAACCACTTTTTTATAGAATTTCTTCAGTTGATGGTGCAGAAAATGGTTCAAGTTTTGAAGAAAATATTGTTTATGCAAAAGAACTTAAAAAAGCTGGTGTCGATATTATTGATTGCTCTTCAGGTGGAATAGGAGGTTCTCCAGTTCTGATGAAATCCAAAATCGTTCCTGGTTTTCAAGTGCCTTTTGCTGAGAGAATTAAAAAAGAAGCAAATATAGATACTATGGCTGTAGGGGCAATAATTGATTTTAATCAGGCGGAAGATATTATTGTTAAAGATAGGGCAAATCTTGTTGCTATTGGACGCGAGTTATTAGCTGACACTCAATGGGTTTACAAAGCAGCTTCATTTTTTGATTTACCAAACGCTAAGGACTTTCTTCCAGAAAGTTATTCATTTTATCTTTCTAGAAGAGACGAATATCTTGATAGACAGGCTAAGCCATATTGATTAAGTGTTATTAGGATTGATAAAATTGTAAAAATCTACTGGAATAACCAGTTTATTTTTTTGTGATTCTAAGGCTCCTAATTCTGCGCTAGCCTTTCTATAAGCTATCCAGTCAGGATCTGCTTGCATAGCAGCTCTTTTTTTCTCTCTATCTCCAGCATTTTCATAGACCCATATATGAGTATATTCATTTGGATCACCAGTTTCACAAATTGAAAATAATAAGGGTTGGCCAAGATTCCTAGATTGAGGATTTTTACCTTTTTGCTCATAAAGCTCTAGATGCTTATTTATAGTTCCAGGTTTACACCTATATGTTCTTATATCTAATAACATTTTAACCTCGCTTTTTTATTTTAATGTTATATAAAAATATATATTTTGTCCCGTTGTTTTTATGGAACCACAAGTTATTAATACAGTTAAAAAATTAACTATAGAATCATCTAAAACTACTAGGTACCTAGGTTATCCTAGAAAAGTGCCTTTGTGGAGACTAAAAATTTCTTTACCAAAAGTCTGTAAAATTTATAGATTTGAAGAAAATTCTGATATAAGTTTAGAAATTGAAAATGGCTTAGGTATTGCTTTCGTGCCAGCATTATCGTCAAAAGAAGCAATTTTAAGATTAAAAACTCTAATACATGATTTTAAGCTTATAGAAGACGTTGTTAGATCTTAAATTATTACCATAATATAAATCATTTGCCTTAAATGAATAAATACAATATTTTATATCTAACTAAATTTTTGATTAGTCATTTTTTAAATGTCTTTTTTTGACTTTGTTTTTCATTTTTTTGTTCAATATAAGTCTAAAAGTTTATGTTTTATAAATGCAACAGGGAGAAGAAGATGCCAAATGGAACTGTAAAATGGTTTAATAAAAGAAAAGGATTTGGTTTTATTGAACCAGAAACAGAAAATGAAAAAGATGTTTTTGTTCATATATCAGCCGTAAAAACAGCTGGAATGCATGACTTAAACGAAGGTGACAAATTAAGTTTTGAACTTGAAACTGGAGATAACGGAAAAGTTTCAGCTGTAAATCTTAAAAAAAGTTAATGTTATTTTATGAAAGCCTATTGGGTTGCAAGGTCAAAGATCATTGATCCAGAAAACTATAAAAAATACACTGATTTAGTTCCAGATATCATTCAAAAATATAGTGGGAAAATACTTGCAAGGGGAGGTGACCACGAAATTCTTGAGGGTACTAAAGAATTTCATAGGTTTGTTATTATAGAATTTCCAACCATAAAACATGGAAAAAAATGTTGGGAATCAGAAGACTATCAAAAAGCTTCATCTAATAGAAAAAATGGCTCGGGTAAAGTTGATTTAATTTTAGTAGAGGCGGGCGATAAAACTCATTAGAATTTATTTTTTTAGGGATAATATTTAATTAAGGATTAAAGGGTTATTCGAATGAAAACAAAAAATATTTCAAAAAATGATATGTTAAAAAGAATTTCTTTTTTTAAAAAATCTATGCCATTACCTATTCAAATGGATCAAACAATACCACAGGAAGGAAAAGATATAGTTTATGCTAGGGAATTACTTTCTGTCATTGGTCTTGAAGAAAACTCTACACATAATACCCCAATAAATAAAAACGCTCCAATAAAAGGTGCGGCCGGCATTACTATGACAATTGCAAAGTGTCCTCCTGGACAAGGTCCTGGGTTACATAACCATCACCAGACATTCGAAACATTTACAGTTTTGACAGGCAAATTTTTAATTGAATGGAATGATAATGGAACGGAAAGTGTAGAAATTGAACAGTTTGATACTATTTCTATACCTCCAGGCGTTTGCAGATCTTTTAAAAACATTTCAAATAAAGAAGGACTTCTTCAAGTTATAATTTCTGGTGGCGTTCATGATATGAATGATATTGCATTTACTAATGCAGCTAAAGTTAAAATGGAAAAGATACAAAAAAATCTTTCAAAAAAATTTGAGCAGGTAGGTTTCAAATTTAATGCGGGTCAATAATTAATCACAACGAGCTTGCTACTGGTATTGTAATGAGAGACAAAAAAGTTGTTATTAGAATAGCTCTTGAAATCATTTCTGGCCTTACACCATAGGTTGAAGAGTATGTTAATGCCATTAAACCGACAGGTGCTGCTGCTACCATTATCGTTGTTTTTGATAATTCAAAACTAAAATCAAAAAGTAATTTTATTACGAAAACTGCTATTAAGGGATGTAAAAAAATTTTTAAAAAAGAAATTAAAAAAGAAATACCAAGCATATTTTCTTCAATTTTAGTTGATAAAAATATACCGGTAGCAAATAATCCACATGGTATAGCACTATCAGAAACCATTGTAATAGTCCTTTGAAAAAAAATTGGCATTTCAAAATTTGTATTAACAAAAAACAAACCAATAATTAAACCAATTAAGGGTGGGTTTTTAAATTGACGAAAAAGAATTAATTTTAAATTATTAGAAGTATTATTTAATGTATCTAGCAAAAAAATTGTAAAAACTAAAAATAATATGTCTACACCAATTACTCCAATTATTGGAAGAACTAGATTTTCTTGATATTCAAATTTTGCAATTGGGTACACAAAAAACAAATGATTTGCAAATGCACTAGCCATACCAATAATAATTGATTCAATTATATCTTTTTTAAAAAAGAAATGAGCTATTAATATAGCTAGAGTAAAAATTATTATCTCAGATACTAAATATCCAAAAATAATTAACCAAGGTAGATTTGAAACCTCAATTGAAGTTATGATATTTATGACAAGACAAGGTACACCTATTTTGCCAACAAATTGTGTTAATATTATTCCATTTTTATAATTAAAAAAATTTAATTTCGTTGAGACAAAACCTAAAAGAACTATTGAAGCGACTGGAATTATTGAATTTAATAAAAGTTCAATCACAATTAAAATTTATTTATTTTTTAATCTTGTTAGGATAATACCTGCAACAACAATTAATAAAGAACCTATGAAGGTGTTTTGAGTTGGAATTTCATCATATAGAAAATATCCCCACACTGCTGCTAAAATAAGAGTTAAGTTTACAAATGGTGCTGCAAAAGAGGCATTAATATAAGTTAAAGACTTTATAAAACAAAAATGACCTGCGGTTACAAAGATACCCATACTTAACATTAAGAGGATGTCAAACTTATTTGTGGGAATTTCCCAAAAAAAATATGCAAGTGGTAATGACAAAAAAGTTCCAGAAATGGCAGTATAAATTAAAGTTGTTGATGGATTTTCTGTAATATTTAAATATTTTGTACTTACGGTAAAGAAGGAAAAACATAAGGCGGCCATAAAGGGCAAAATTATGTAATAGTTAAAAATCCCCTTTGTGGGATTTGCTATTATTAGAGCACCCATAAGACCCAAAACAATTAAAATAACTTGCCTTCCAGAAACTTTTTCTTTTAGAAAAAAAATTGCTAATAAAGTTGTTAAAACAGGTCCTATCATATAAACAGCAATATGTTCTGCAAAAGGGAGTGATGCTAACCCTGCAAACATAAAGCAAGTAGTCATCATAAGCAAAGCTCCTCGACCTATTTGTAATTTTGGCATATTTGTTTTGGATAAATTAATAAAATTTCTGTTGAAAAGTATGATCAAAAAAACTAATTGAGATACATATCTAACAAACACTATAAAAAAAGAATCATACCTTTGGCCTAAATCTTTAGCGATTAATTCCATTATTGACCAAATTAAGTATGTTAATATTATTAATATGAAACCATAAGTTGTTTTAGATATTTTGAGATTTTCAAAAAAAGAAACCATTTAGTTAACATATTAATTAAAGAATAAAAATACAATAAAAAAAGACGGTAGATGGGGTACTACCGTCTTTTATAAAATCATTTATCTATTCATGAGGAGGAGGAATGATGTTAATAAAATAGATAAATAATTTATTCTTTATAAGTACTTATGCAGCTTTATTTTTTTCTAATTCAATCATCTTATCGTTAACCGAATTTTTTGAAATAGGCAAATTTATAACTTCATTTGATTTATAAAAATTACCATTTGAAAGCTCATGTCTTGTTATTCCTAACTGAAATAATTCGTTATCTGACAAAAAAGATAAAGCTTGTCTTGTTCTAATAATAGCAACTTTTTCAAAGATATTGATTATAGCAGTTGAGAGTTTTTTTAAATTAAAAATCATTTTATTGTTCCATTCTGTGTATTTAAAAGAATACTTAATACTAAATTAACAATTTGTTAATATACAAATTAGGAAAATAATTGTTTCCAAAATAGAAACAATTAACTTATTTATTCTTAGTATTTAATAAATTAGAAATAATAAATTCTAGTAAATAAATTAAAGATTTGACAATAATAAATAAGCGTATATACACATATATATGTTTGATTATGAATATTGTAATTGTTATATTATTAGAAAAATATCTTCAAAAATTACTAAAATTTATGATAATGCTCTCAAAACGAGTGGTCTGAAAATAACCCAATATGCAATTCTTAAATATATAAGTATTTTAAAAAAAACTAACCTCAAAAACCTCTCTACCGCTATGGATTACAATAGGAGTACTTTGGGAAGAAATATAAGGATACTTGAAAGAAAAAAACTCATTCGCTTTGAAAAAGGTAAAGATAAAAGAGAAGTTGAAATTACTATGAGTAATGATGGAATCAAGATATTCAAGGTAGCCAGACAATCTTGGGAAAATATCAATAATCAAGTTTCTGAAAATTTTGGAAAAAATAAAATAAAAATTTTAGAACAAATTTTGAATGATAATATTTTATAAAAATTTGGAGTTTATATGAAGATTTCTAGGTCTTTTTTACTATGGTGGGTACAAACAGTTGCGATTTGTTTTGCATCTTTTTTTATTTACACGTTTGAATGGTTTGACGCTCTTTATAATTCTGATCAAACAAAAATTAGTTTTTTGATAATTACCATTTTTATAATTGCATCAGTTACAGTTGGTTATTTAAGTTATAGAAATTCAAAAAATTTTAATAAGCTTAGTAATTATGTTTGGTTTTCTTCTGAAACAATGGTTACGCTTGGCTTAATAGGGACAGTAGCTGGTTTTTTATTAATGTTGAGTTCTGCTTTTGATAATTTAGATGTAAAAAATGTTGAAAATGTTCAAGAAGTGATTACTGATATGTCTCTCGGAATGAGCACTGCACTATGTACTACTCTTGTAGGTCTTGTTTGTAGCGTTTTAACAAAAATTCAAATGGTAATCTTGGAAAATAACCAAGATGTCTGACCCAAGGTATAGATCCTCATTCGGTTTTATAGACCTTTTATTTAATTTATTGGTAGGTTTTGTTTTTCTATTCATGCTAGCATTTATGTTGATTAATCCGGTTGCAAAAAAGGAAACAATAAAACCAAAAGCAGAGTACTTTATCATTTTAGAGTGGGATGGCGAAAAGCCATATGACCTAGACATATGGGTTAAAGATAATTTAGGACATGTTGTTAGTTTTAGAAGACCGGATGATGCTCTTATTCATCTAGAAAGAGATGATTTAGGTACAATTAATGATACTTATTATGATGCCGATGGAAACCTTGTATACTTGAAGGAAAATAGAGAAACTGTCGCAATCAGAACAAATGAGCCAAGAAATTATTTAGTAACAATACATTTTTATAATGCAAGAAAAAATCCTGCCCCTTTAGTTCATGCCACTGTAAAATTGATTAAAATAAATCCATATAGAGAAGAATATCATAAAAAGCTTTTTTTTAGTCAAGAAGGTCAAGAATTACCTGCAATGGTTTTTAGAATAGATTATAATGGCAATGTCGATGTAGGTCCTACGGAGGAATTAATAATAAGAGATGAAGTTGTAAGAAAAGAGGGTGCTTAATGATTGACTTTTCAATAAGTAGTGGACAACTCATGTTAATTTGGTCTTTTGCTGGTGCAGTATGTTGTTTACCTTTTTTTACTAAGAACAGGTGGCAACATTTTGTAATTGTTCCGATTATTTTTTTAGCAATTTTTCTAAGTTTTGAAACAAATCATAATTTTATTGGAAAGCCATTATATGACAGACCTCCTAAAAGATTCGTTTATCAATTTCATAGTGTGGTTTATGAAAAAGGTGAGAGATGGATAATTCTTTGGGCGATAAAAAATAAGGAAAATAGATTATATAAATTTCCACATACAGAGGAAAATGAGGAAAGTTTAGATCAGGCTAGAAGAAATCAAGAGCAATTTGGTATACCTCAAATGGGTGAAATAGTTCCTGAAGAAAATAATAATGACAAACGCTCTAGAAACAATGAATTTACTCTAAAAACTTATAAGTTTCCATATCAACAATTAATGCCCAAGTAGTTCTATTCTGCTGCTTTAGCAAGTTTAGTAGAAATATAGTCTGAAATTATTGGTTTAATGTTTTCAGACATTTTTTCAAAAGTATTTATCCATAGTTTTTTATGAGCTGTCATATCATGCCCAGTTAATAAAAGCGTTCCAAATGGACCTACTATATCAATAAATGCAATTAGCTTATCCAAAACTGTTTTTTCATTTCCAATAATAATGAGTTCTTTAGCTTTATTAATAGATTCTGATCTTATTGTTGATAAAGTTAAATTTTCCTTTTTTTCACCGCTGGCAAGTTTACTTACAACGTTTAAATATAAAAAATATTCAGTAAAAATTCCATGCGAGTCATTTATAATATCATCAGCTTCTTCATTACTATCAGTAATTAAGATACTTCTTCCAACTCTCCAGATTGATGGATTAGGAATTATATCTTTTTCTAATGAACCACTTTTATATGTGGGCCAATGAGTTGAAATATCTTTAGGAGGGATAAAGTTTCCAGAAATAGGAATCCATGATTTTTGACCAGCAAATTTTGCTGTCATTGAATTTGCATTTTTAAGTGAAACAGCAATAGGTGGATATGGCTTTTGATAAGGCTTTATAAACTTACCTATCCCTAATTCTGGAACATAATTATTTATTACTTTAAAATTAATGTAATCACCTTCAAACTTAACAGGTTTTTCAGATTCCCAAATTTTAATAATTGAATCTATTGTTTCAATCATTGTTAAAGCTCTAGTTTTACCATCAAGGTTATCGAATAATTCCCAATCACTAACAAGTCCACCCGCCCCTATGCCAAAAATAAATCTTCCTTTTGATAAATGGTCGAAAAGAGCAGCGTGTCCTGCTATAACTCCGGGGTGTTGTTGTGGCAAAGAAATTACACCAGTCCCAAACTTTATATTTTTTGTTTTGTTTATTAGACTTGAATTAAATATTAAAGGTGAGGGCACAGGTTCACCAGAGGAACTGTAATGTTCTCCCATCCAGGATTCGGAGAAATTAAGCTTATCAGCTAATAAAACTAATTCTTGATCTTCTCTTAAAGATTTACCTAAGTCTTTCCCCGCGGGATGAATAGGCATCATGAACAAGCCTAAATTAAGCATAGTCTTATTTACCTCTTTTTATAACAATCATTATTAAATATTGAGAATAATTTTTCCAGTAGTTTTTCGGCTTTCTAATTGATGATGTGCTTTTTGTATTTCTTCAATTTTATATTCTTTATAAATAGATATTTTTAGTTTTTCTTGATTTATTAAATTAAATAGTTGATTAGCGTTATGCTGCATTTCTTTGGGATTACTGATGTAAGTTAGTAAACCTCCAGTTGCTATAGAACCAGAAATTGGTCTTAACTTATTAATATCAAAGGGTTCAATTTTTCCTGAAGAGATACCAAAACTTACTATTCTACCTTTCTTTTTAAGTATATTAATTCCTTTATGAAAAGTAGATTTTCCAACTGAGTCATATATTACATCAACCCCATCGCCTTTGGTAAAATCAAGCGACAACTTTTCAAAATCGTTCTCATTATAATTTATTACAAAATCACAGCCTAAACTTTTTGCAACATTTTCTTTCTCCGTAGACCCAACTGTACCAATTATATTTGCACCAATAAGCTTTGCCCATTGGCAAAGTAATTGACCAACACCACCTGATACAGCGTGAACAAGTACTGTATGATTTTTTTTTATAGACCATGAGTGATGTAGTAAATATTGTGCTGTAAGACCTTGTAAGGTTGCAGATGCTGCAATTTTTAAATCTGTTTTATCATCAAGTTTGATAACTCTGTTTTTATTAACTACAAATTTTTTAGAAAATGAACCTATATTCATGCAATGACAAACTTTATCTCCAATCTCAAAATTAGTTACATTTTTCCCAATTTCTATAACAACTCCTGAAGCTTCCATTCCAACTTCTGTGGGAAGTTTTTTTAGAGGATATAGACCATTTCTTTGATTTATATCTATATAATTTAATCCACAAAATTGATGTTCTATAATTATGTCATCTTCACCAATGTTTCTTAAAAAAGTCTCTTCAACCTTTAATTCTTCTACATTACCTTGTTTATATATTTTTATTGCCTTTGTTTTCATCAGATTAACCCTATAAAACTTCAAAAATTATCTTTTAAAAATGATAATTAACTCAGAAGAAAATTAGAAATTATTTCCTTACCCCCTTCACTTGCAAATGACTCAGGATGATATTGTATACCAAAAAGTGGATATTCAACATGTTTTACTCCCATTATTTCATGCGTTTTATTAAAACTTTGGAAAGTTATAGTTGGTGTTTCATTTTCAGTACAAAATGCAGTGATTTCAAAACAATTTGGAAGACTATTTTGTTCTACAATTAAAGAATGATATCTCATAATCTCAATAGATTGTGGAATATTTTTGTGAATATTTTGATTATCATGAAAAAGAAATGAAGTTTTTCCATGCATAGGAATTTTGGCTTTAACGATTTTCCCTCCAAATGAACTAACAATACCCTGCATTCCAAGGCAAATGCCTAAAATTGGTGTTTTTACTCCTAGTTGTAAAATAGTTTCTTTGCAAACGCCAAAATATTCAGAATTTTCTGGAGAACCAGGCCCAGGCGAAATTATTATCTTATTAGGTTTAATTTTTTTAATATCTTTAATATCGACTTCATCATTTCTTTTTACCAAAATTTGATGTTTATATTTTGAATAATATTTACTTAAAATCTCACCACAATATTGGTAAAGATTAAAAGTAAATGAGTCATAATTGTCTAAAATTAATATCTTCACTTTTTTTTAAAACTTTCTAAGACTGATTTCATAGCTTGTAATTTTCTTTCTATTTCAATAAACTCATTGACTGGATCTGAGTCATATACTATGCCACCACAAGTTTGAACATATCCAAAATCATCTTTTATAAAAATAGACCTTATTGGTATTGCAAAAGTACAATCACCATTGAAACTAAATTGACCAACAGCTCCACCATAGGGGCCTCTTCCATCTTGCTCAATATTATCTATTATTTTAATAGCTTCAATTTTAGGTGCTCCTGTGAGTGTACCTGCTGGAAAGTTAGAGGCTAATGCAGAAAACATGTCTTGGTCATCATCAATGATACCTACTATTTCAGAGGAGATATGTTGAACATGCGAATATCTCTTTATATCCATTAAGTTTCTAACTTTAACAGTTCCAAATTTTGCAACTCTTCCAATATCATTTCTATGTAAATCAACCAGCATATTATGTTCAGCAATTTCTTTAGGATCGTTTAATAATTCTCTGGCTAATTTTGTATCCTCTTGTCTATTTTTCCCTCTTTTTGTTGTTCCTGCCAATGGGTAAGTTTCCATTTCCCCATTTCTTAATCTAAATAATAATTCGGGAGATGCACCAATAATTTTTTGATTATCAAATTTTAAAAAATACATGTGAGGAGAGGGATTTATACTTCTAAGCTTTTCATAAATCTTAGTCGTATTTCCATCAATTTTGTAAAAACTTTTATACCCTACCTCACATTGAAAAATTAGACCATCCACAATCATTTCTTTGACATTTTTAATTGCGTTTGAGTGTTCTTTTTTTTCCATAGAGTTACCAAGAAATTCACATGTTAATCTTTCATTAACTTTTATGACATCATTCATTATTTTTTTAATTAGTTTGAACCTATCATCTTGATAAAAATAATAGAATATTTCACCAGTTACTTGATCATAAACAAGTCCATCTAGAAAAACACCGAACTTAAAAGGTTCAAATGAATTATTTGTCTTAACATTTATATTTTTTTCAAAAAAATTAATACAGTCATAACCTAAATATCCAATTAATCCACCAGCATATTTTTTGGAGATAATGTTAGATGGAATATATTGTTTTAATAAATTATATGGATTATCAGTTTTAATTTTTTTAGAGTTATTTATTTCGTCTAAAATTATTAGATGATTTTTATCACATGTAATTATGTATTTAGGATCAAACCCTAAAATATGATATCTGGATATATTACTTTCTTCGCCTAGTGATTCAAAAAGAAAACAGGTTTTATATTTTTTTTCAATTTTTTTGAAAAGTTGGAAAAAATCATAATCTTCACTTAATTTTTTGTATTTTGGTTTGCCTGTTAATTTTAATTTATTTAAATCGAAGTCCATAAAAATTTACTTATATATCATTTTAAATAATGCTTTTCTCTTGCACTAATGATACTTGTAACGACTGTATTGAAAGGGGTATCAATATCAAGCTCTTTTCCAAGAGTCACTACCATACCATTAATAGAACTCAGTTCACATTTTCTTTTTGCTTCAACGTCTTGCAACATTGATGGTTTTGAGAGGGGCATTTTATTTCCAAAATCTATCACATATTTTAGGGTATCTTCAAAAGAGAAATTTATGTTTTTGTAATCTCCAATTTTTCTAGCCTCTAAAGCACATCCCAAAGAAACTTTTTTCATATCATCGTCAGAGAGAATTTCACCTATTGGTTTTCCAAAAACTGAACATGGTCCACTATATGCCACATTACATACAAACTTTTCCCAAATCAATTGTTGAATGTCCTCAAATCCTCTGGAAGTAAAACCTGCTTTTTCCCATGCATTAACAACTTTATTTAATCTTTCAGTTATTCCTCCATTTATTTCACCTATTCTAATCATACTCATACCATTATGATGTGCATGCCCTGGTTTTGGAATTGATGCTCCAAAACCTTGAGCAACTCCTAACAAAACATTTTCTGTTGGCATATACTTTGATATTCTCTCTGCAGCTCCAAGACCATTTTGAATTGTTACAACTAGTGAATTTTTTAATTTAAAAGTTGAAAGTTTTAATGCAGCATCACCAACTGAGTCACCTTTTGTAGCTAAAATATATAAATCGTGATCTTTTAAATCATTAAATTCACATGTAGCTTTTATTTCATAAACTATATGATTACCACTTACTCCAGATAATCTTAATCCGTTTTTATTAATTGCATTTATATGTTCTTCCCAAATGTCATAACATGTCACTTGAAATCCATTTCTAGCGAAAAAAGAAGCATATATTGAACCCATAGAACCTGTACCAATTATTCCAATTTTCATACTTGCTACCTATTATTATTTTTTAATAAATGTTCCATCGTTTAATTCCTTCATTGCTAAGTTGATTTCATCAAAATTATTCATAACAATTGGGCCATGCCATGCTACTGGCTCTTGAATTGGCTTTCCAGATATAAGTAAAAACCTTATACCATTTTCACCAGACATAAGTTTTATATTATCACCTTTGTCAAAATTAATTAAAGTTTTGTTTCCAGATAGATCTTGCATTTTAATTTCATTACCATTTATCGACCTTTCAATGTTAATTCCTCTTGGTGAAGAAGCATAATCAAATTTTGCAGAACCTTCAAAAATGTAAGCTAATGCATTCTTATCTACAGATACAGGGATTGTTTTAAGAGTATTGGGAGGAACAAAAATATCTAAAAATTGTGGATCAATGAATATATCTGTTACCGGACCTTTGTAACCACGATAGTTACCAACAATTATTCTAATTCTTGAACCGTCATCATCGTTAATTTCTTTGATTTCTTGAGAAGATATATCTTGATAACGTGGAGATGTCATTTTTAGTGATGAGGGTAAATTTGCCCATAACTGGAAACCATGCATTTCCCCTTTTTCATTACCTTTTGGCATTTCTTGATGAAGGATACCTGATCCAGCTGTCATCCATTGTACATCACCTGAATTTAGGTTACCAATATTTCCTAGACTATCTGAATGTTCAACAGTTCCTTTTAGTATATAAGTTATTGTTTCTATACCTCTGTGGGGGTGCCAAGGAAAACCCTTTTTATAGTCATCAGCAATATCATTCCTAAAATCATCAAGTAAAAGAAAAGGATCAGATAGTCCTGTATCTCCAAACCCAAAAGCTCTATTAAGTTTAACACCAGCGCCTTCTAATGTCGGTTGAGATAAAGATAAATTTTTGATAGGTCTAATGGTCATATTTATAACGTCAAAAAAAATCGATTAAAAATGAATTCTTTAAATTTAGAATAATATATGTAATTAAATCATTAATGCAAAACTTTTTAAATGAACTGATAACTATATACTCTGATTTTCATTATTCTTCTTTTTTTTACTTTATTGCATTTTTATCAGTTTTAGTTGTTTCTATTTCTAAATCTGGATTTGGAGGGAGTTTAGGAGGTTTAGGTGTCCCAATTATGCTCTTTATAATGCCTGCTAAATTCGTGTTAGCTGTTTTTCTTCCTTTAATTATTCTTACAGATATTTGGGTAGTATATGTTTGGAGAAAATTTCCTGTCTATAAAATATTATTTATCATGTGTATGGGTGGAATAATTGGTCAAATAGTTGGTTGGTTAGTTTTTGATTATTTTAATGACACAACAATAGTAATAATTATAGCAACTTTGGCAATAATAACCTCATTTAGGTATTACAAAAATTTATTTTTACAAAACATGAAAAATTCAAAATCTATTAAGATAAAATTAGAAATTAAAAAAGGATTGGGGTGGTGTTCTCTATCTGGTTTCTCAAGTTTTGTTGCATTAACAGGTGGAATACCAGCTCAGATTTTTTTATTGCCATTAAAATTAGATAGAGAAAAGTTTGTTGCAACAATGAGCTTTTATTTTTGTTTTATTAATTTCATGAAACTTCCATTATTTTTTAATTTAAATATATTATCTATTAAAACTATAGCGTTTAGCATTTTAATGTTACCTATAGTACCGATAGGAATATTTTTTGGAAAATGGCTTAACAAAAAAATGAGTGATAAGTTATTCTATCATTTTACACATGCAGCATTGTTTGTTTGTGGCATAAACTTAATTATTAAAGAACTTTATTAGGAGAATGATTATGTCAAGTGAGATGTTTGAAAGAGGAATTGCAAAAAGAAGAAAAGTATTAGGTGATGAATATGTGGATAAAGCGCTTAAAACAGCTGATGAGTTTGGTGCCGATTTACAAAAATTAATTACCGAATATGCTTGGGGAGAAGTTTGGAATAAAGAAAGTATAACTGATAAAGAAAGGTCAATGATTAACTTAGGGATGATAGCTGCATTAAATCGTCCTCACGAACTAAAATTACACATAAAAGGGGCTTTAAATAATGGGTTAACCAAAAATCAAATTAGAGATATTTTTTTGCAAGTTACAGTTTATTGTGGGGCTCCAGCAGGGATTGATTCCATGAGATTGGCAAGAGAGGTTTTTGCTGAAATTGATAAAACAAGTTAATTGGACTTATTTAGGACAACTTTTTAGTACATATATTTTCAATAAATTTAATTAATTTATGATGCTTGAACTTTGGAGAGCTAAATGTCTATTGAAAATGACTTAATTAATATTTCAAAAGATAAAGCCTTTGAAAAAGAAGGCTTTAAAAGTTTATTTGGCTTAACTATCGAAGTTGAAAAAGAAATTATTCTTTCTATTGAGAAAGGCAAAAAAAAGAGACTAATATCATTGTTCCAACTTTTGCACCCTGCTGATCAAGCAGATATGCTGGAAAGGTTATCGAAAAACAATTTGAACTTGTGTCTTAATTTATTAGGGAAAAAGTTAGAACTAGAAACTTTGGTTTTTCTGGATGATGAAGTTAAAAATGAAGTTATAAAAATAATTGGAACCTCAGCACTTATAAGAGCTTTACCTGAATTAAAAACAGATGATGCGGTAGAAATTTTAGAAGAACTTAATGAAAGTGATAGAAGTATAGTCATCAAAAAGTTACCTAAAACAGAAAGAATGCTGGTTGAAGAAGCTTTCTCATTTCCAGAACATTCTGCTGGTAGGCTAATGCAAAGGGATTTTTTATCATTTCCAGAATATTGGACAGTTGGACAAACTATTGATCACATGAGAACAACTTTTTATGAAGAAGAAAAAAACTTTTATTCAGTCTTTATTACTGACCCTGCTCAAAGGTTGCTTGGTGAACTTTCATTGGCTAAATTATTATCAAATAATCGTTCTACTAGATTAAAAGATATTATGCAGTTTGAGTTTAAGTCTGTAAATGTTAATACAGATCAAGAGGAAGTTTCACTCCTTTTCCAACAATATGGTTTAGTAAATATACCAGTTGTAGATGATGAAAAAAGAGTACTAGGTGTAATTATTGTGGATGATATAGTTGATGTTATTACTGAGGAAGCTGAAGAGGATATATTTGGTTTAGGTGGTGTTAGACACGGTTCAATTCGTTCTTCTATTTTTGAGACTATGAAAGGAAGATTTTCTTGGCTAATTATAAATTTGATAACAGCAATAATCGCATCATCAGTAATTAGTTTATTTCAGAATGAAATTGAAAAAATAGTTGCACTGGCTGTTTTGATGCCAATTGTTGCTTCTATGGGAGGTAATGCTGGAACACAAACTGTTACAGTAGCAGTAAGAGCAATTGCAACAAAACAGTTAAATTATGTAAATTTACAAAAATTTGTTTTAAGGGAAACTTGGGTTGGGATGCTGAATGGAATTTTATTTGCATTTCTATCAAGTTTATTAGCATTTACCTGGTTTAACGATATTCAAATAGCATTAATAATGGGTGTGGCAATGATAACTAATTTATTAATTGCTGGAATACTTGGAACTTTAATTCCTCTAACGCTTGAGAAATATAAAATTGATCCTGCTATTTCAAGTTCCGTTTTCTTAACAACTGTAACTGATGTAATTGGTTTTTTTACTTTTCTTGGCTTAGCCGCTTGGGTTATTTTATAATTAAGTATGACAGTTCACTTAAAAAAATTAGCAGTAGGAATAAGTTCAATAGAAAATTTGAAAGACAGACAAAGTTTCATATTTGATACTTATGGAGAAATAATAAACTTTACGAGGAATAAACCTAAACGAGTTGATGAGTTAATTGAAGGTGGATCTTTGTATTGGATCATCAACAGAAAAGTTTTTGTCAGACAAAAAATTTTAGAAATCAAAAGTTTTGTTTTGGAAGATGGCAAAAAATCAGCTGGAATTGTTCTTCAAAATAAGTTAATTAGAGTTAGACCAGTGAGTATGAAACCATTTCAAGGTTGGAGATATTATCAAAAGTCAGACGTTCCTCCAGATATTGATGATGATAATTTTTCAGATGAGAATAATGTAGAATTAAGTAAATTGGGTTTTATTAGTAAACAATGATTAGATGGATAAAAAATAATTTTATAAAAATAATTCTTTTTTTCTTAATTTTATTTCTAAGTTTTTTTGTTTTTAATTTTTTGGTTTCTACAAAACCAATGCCTAAAGCAAAAAATCAGCAAGTGAATTATATTAATGTAAATGTTGTAAGGGCAGAAATACAAAATGTAACACCATTTTTGAATGCTTTTGGAAAAGTAAACTCACAAAGATCTGGAACATTAAGTTTTGGTGTCTCTGGAAAAATAGAATATTTATCAAATAAATTTTTGGATGGTACAATTGTTCAAAAAGGAGAAACCTTAGCAAAATTGGATAAAACTAAGTACTTGTTAGAAGTAAAAAGACTTTCATCAGATTATGTGGAATTAGAAAAACAATTATCGATTAGAAAAAAACAACTTAAAAGAAATAAGGTAATGTTAGATAAAAAAGTTATTAGTCCATCAAAATATGACGATGAATTAATAAAAATTTCACAAAATAAATTAGAATTGAATAGAACTAAAATTTATTTACAGCAAGCAAAAAAAGACCTTATTGATACAGACTTAAAAGCTAAATTTGAAGGTTTAATAACTGATGTTAATGTAAGTTTAGGACAATTTGTATCCAGTTCTGAAATAATTTCTAAAATTCAGTCTGTAGAAAATTTAGAGGTAGAGTTTATTGTTCCATCATCAATATATAGTAAAGCAAAAACTTTGATAGGAAAGTTAGTAACAGTCTATTGGGAGAGTAATGGTAAGGAATTAGTAAAAATAAAAGCAAAAATAATAAGAGATGAGGGTATTACAAGAGAAAAAGATGGCGGCGGTAAAATTTATGCTGTCATAGAAAATCAAAAATTTGTAAGTATTCCTCCTGGAAGTTTTGTAAAAGTCATTTATCCCATTGACACATTTGTATCTGTAATCAAAATACCTGACTCAGCTCTATTTCAAAATCAGTATATCTTTATAGAAAATAATGGTTTTTCTAAAAAAATAAAAGTTAACCTTTTATTTAAAGGACAAGATTACTTTCTTATTGACGATTTAATGCTTAATCAAAAAAATGTAATAATTAATAGATTTTCTTCAGATATTGAAGGTAAAAAAATTAAAATTTTTTAAAATTGTAACTAAATTGAGAGATATTCTTTGACCAAATTTCCCCAATCTAACTTTTTAGGCTTTTTTGTAAAGCATAAAACCGCCGCAAACATAATAATGATTTTGATGTGCATTTGTGGGTTATTATCAATTGATAAATTAAATAGGCAATTTTTTCCTAACTTTGATATTGAAAATATTTCTGTTTCTGTAGAATGGCCTGGAGCAACGGCTGAAGAAATAGACAGAAATATTATTTCAATATTAGAACCAGAATTAAGACCTATATCAGGAGTAAAAAAAGTATTCTCCAAATCTATAGAAGGGATTGGTTACTCTGTTGTTGAATTCAATTTTGGGAAAGATATGCAAAAATCTATGCAAGATGTTGAAACTGCTGTTTCCAGGTTGGATTTCCCACAAAATGCTAAAAAACCAAAAATTTCTCTCGCTGAGTTTTATGATACAATAACTAGAGTTGTTTTATCAGGAAATGTAAGTTTATCTGAATTAAGAAAAGTTTCAAAGGATCTTAAAGAAAAACTACTAAAATCAGGAGTTGATAAAGTTGTTCTTATAGGGTTGCCTGATGAGGAAATATTAATTGAGGTTTCTCAAGGAGAAATTTCTAAATTAAATATGCCTATAAACGAAATATCTAAATTAATAAAAGAACAATCAATAGATATACCAGGAGGAGCTTTTGCGAATGGTTCACTAAGAGTGAGAACTGAAGGTGAAAAAAGATTAGTTAAAACATTTGATAATTTAGAAATCAAAAACTTTATAGACGGTGGACGAATTATTTTAAAAGATATTGCAAAAGTTACAGAGCAATTTGATGATACGAGTATATTAAAATTTGTTGATAGCAAACCAGCTGTTGAACTTCATGTGATGAGAAGTAAAACAAATGATGCATTAGAAACATCTAAAAGCGTAAAAAAAATACTTTCTCAATTTAAAGAAGGAATGTCTAAAAATTTAAAGATTGAGACATATAATTCAGCATCTGAATTAATTGAAGATAGAATTGGTCTATTAGTAAAAAATGGTGCTACAGGATTGATTTTAGTATTGGCTGTTCTTTTTTTGTTTTTAGCTTGGAGAACAGCTATTTGGGTGGCTTTAGGGATACCAATAGCTTTTTTAGCTACCTTTGGTGTGATGTTTTTATCAGGTCAGTCTATCAATATGATATCTTTATTTGGATTGATTATGGCATTAGGTATAGTGGTAGATGATGCTATTGTTGTTGGAGAGCATTCAGCTTATTTAAAAACTGTTAGAAAATTAAATAATGTTGATGCTCCGATTGTAGCGGCTACCAGGATGTCTTTACCTGTTATCTGTGCAATGTTAACTACTGTTGGTGCCTTTTTACCATTGTTCATGATAAAGGGAGTAATTGGTCAAATTATTTCCGCTATTCCTCTGGTAATATGTGCAGTTTTGGTAGCAAGTCTTATCGAATGCTTTTTAGTCTTGCCAGCTCATTTATCTCATTACGACAAAAAAAAATATTCTCCTGGAAGGTTTCGAAGTTGGTTTGATAAAAGTTTTGATTCCTTTAAAGAAGGTACGTTTAAATCTTTTATAACACTCTGCTATAAATTTCGATATGTTACAATGGTATTTGCTTTTGGATTGTTCTTGATTTCTATTGGAATGATGAAAGGCAATAGAGTTCTTTTTAGTTTTTTTCCAACACCAGAGTCAGATCTAATTATTGCTAATTTTGAAATGTTGCCTGGTTCTAATAGAAATCAGACTTTTGAGATGATTAACAATTTAGAAGAAGGATTAAAAAAAACAAGAGAACACTTTTCAGAACATCCAAATCTAGTTAATTTTAGCATGTCAACATTTGCAGATAAAGGGTCATTTAGACCGGATAAAGATTCTAGTAAAAGAGGAAGTTATTTAATAGGTTCTATGGTAGTTGAATTGATAACTGCTGATCAAAGAACTGTAAGAACAAAGCAATTTATTGAGGTTTGGAATAAGAATGTCAACAAAGCCTCTGGTCTTGATAAGCTTAATATAAGAGCACCAAGGGGTGGTCCTCCAGGAAGAGATTTAGATGTAAGGCTACGTGGTAATAATTTAGACAATCTAAAAAATGGGTCTGATGAATTAATAAATTTATCAAGAACTATCCCAGGAGTAAGTTCACTAGATGATAATTTTGAAATAGGTATAAAAGAAAAAGTTTTAAAAATTAATAATAAAGGTCAAGCACTAGGTTTTTCTGTAAATAATTTAGGTATGCAGGTCAGAGCAGCAATTAATGGAGAGGAGATTACAAGGTTTTCGAGAGGTGACGAAGAAGTATCAGTTAAAATTAAATTATTACAGGAAGAACTAAAAAATAATATGATTTATAATCTAAGAGTAGTGTCACCAGAAAACAAAAGTGTTGTTTTGGCTCAAGTTGCCTCAATTATTGAGAAATCTCCTTATTCTTCAATATCAAGACAGAATGGGTTTAGGGAAGTTACTATAACGGGTGATTTGAATTCAGAAATAATGAATACTTCCCAAGCCAGAGAATTTCTTCAAAAACAAGGAATAGATAAGATTGCAAAGAAATTTAATTTATCTTATAGATTTGCTGGAAGAGACCTTGAGCAAAAAGAAACATTTGCAGACATGAAGATTGGAGCACTAATCGGTTTAATGATTATTTATATTGTTTTAGCGTGGATATTTAAATCTTGGTTGAGACCTGTAAGTATTATGATAATGATTCCACTCTCATTCATTGGAGCTGTTTTTGGTCATTATTTTTTAAATTTAACCATGTCTATTTTGTCTATGTTTGCATTGTTAGCTTTGGCAGGCATTGTTGTAAATAATTCAATCATCCTTGTTGCTACGATTGAAAGACGTTTTGAGGAATTACGTTCAGCAAATGATAATTATTCATCAGTTTTTCAAAATGCTGTAATTTCAGGTGTTACAAATAGACTGAGACCAGTAGTTTTAACATCACTGACCACGATGGGTGGTTTGACAACTTTAATGTTTGAAAAATCATTGCAAGCTCAGTTTTTAATACCTATGGCTGCGACAATTGTTTTTGGATTAGGTGTAACCGCTGTTTTAGTTCTTATAGTAGTACCTTCTATGATGGGTATTGGTCTAGATTTTTCAAATATTATAAAAAAAATAAAATTTATTAAAATAATTTAATTTTCAGAGGTGAATGTAATGAAAGAAATTATGAAAATTAGTGAAATAGAAAATCTTCAATTTAACGAAAAAGGTCTTATACCTGTCATCACTCAATGTTTCAAAACTAAGGATGTTTTGATGATGGCATGGATGAATAAAATGGCAATCGAAAGAACAATTAGACTTCACAAAGTAACATATTTTTCAAGAAGTAGGAATGAACTTTGGGAAAAAGGAGAGATTAGTGGAAATTTTCAAAAACTTAAAATGTTAATTCCTGACTGTGATAAAGATACCCTCCTAGCTGTTGTTGAACAAACAGGAGTTGCATGTCATAAGGGAACATGGAGTTGTTTCAACGAAACTGTTTAATTTATGCAAAAAAAACCTAATAATGAGTTAAATCCTTCTAACAAAGGAAAAAAGCAAAAATTAAAAAAAAATAAAAATAGAAAGCTTTCTAGTACTAATTGGATTAAAAGACAAGTCAATGACCCTTACGTAATAGAAGCAAATAGACTTGGATATAAATCAAGGGCTGCATTTAAACTATTACAAATAGATAAAAAGTTTAATTTTTTAAAACCAGGAAAAATTGTAATTGACTTAGGTTGTGCTCCGGGTGGATGGTTACAGGTGGCAGCTAAAAAAGTTTACTCATCCGAAAAAAATATAAGTGTTGTTGGTGTTGACTTGTTAGCAGTATCAAATATCTACGGAACCAAAACAATAGTTGGTGATATTAATGAAGAAGATACTGAAAAAAAAATATTAAATTTGATAGACAAAAAACCAGATATAATTTTGTCGGATATGGCCGCGAATACAACAGGTCATAAGCAGACTGATCACCTCAGAACAACTCAACTAACTGAAATAGCTCTCAGATTTGCTATAAATCATTTAAATAAAGGTGGGGTTTTTTTAGTAAAAACTTTCAGGGGTGGTTCGGAAAAAACTATTTTAGAAACTATGAAAAAAAATTTTTCATATGTAAAAAATGTTAAACCTTTAGCCAGTAGACCTGAATCAGTTGAAAGTTATACAATTTGTATAGATTTAAAGCTTTAGATCGGATATTAAGTTTATATAATAAAGATGTAAATTTAATTAGAAAGTTCTAATGATAGAAGAAGCACTTACCTTTGATGATGTTTTATTACAACCAGCAAAAAGTTCTATTGGTCCAAATGAAGCAAATTTAGAAACTAAAATTGATGGCTCAATAAAATTAAATATACCTCTAATTTCTGCAGCTATGGACACTGTTACAGAACATAAATTAGCTATAGCAATGGCACAATTAGGTGGTCTAGGGGTAATTCACAAAAACTTCTCAATAAAGAGTCAAGTTGAACAAGTTAAAAAAGTAAAAAAATATGAGTCTGGAATGGTTATTGACCCAATAACCATAACCCCAGAAAAACTTATAGGTGAAGCATTTGAATTAATGAAAAAACATCAAATAAGCGGTATTCCAGTTGTTAACAATTTTAGCAGTAAAATAGAGGGAATCCTTACAAATAGAGACATAAGGTTTGCAGAGAACAAAAATGAAAAAGTAAAAAATTTCATGACTAAAAAAGTAGTTACAGTAAAAAAAAATATTAAATCTGAAGAAGCAAAACGTCTTCTTCATTTGCATAGAATTGAAAAATTAGTTGTTGTCGATAATAATGAAAAATGTATTGGATTAATAACAGTCAAGGATATAGAAAAGTCTGAAAAATTTCCATTGTCGACTAAAGATAAACATGGACGTTTACTTGTAGGCGCAGCAACTGGAGTTGGTAAGGAGGGTTTGAAAAGATCTGAAGCATTAATAGAATCTGGTGTTGATTTGTTAGTAGTTGATACGGCTCATGGGCATAATAGTAAAGTATTAGAAAGTATAAAATATATCTCAAAAAAATATAGTAATATAAGTATTTTAGCTGGAAATGTAGCGACTCCAGAAGCTGTAAAAGCTCTTATTGATGTAGGTGCCACTTCAATAAAAATAGGTATTGGGCCAGGATCAATTTGTACAACACGTATGATAGCTGGGGTAGGGTTACCACAATTATCAGCAATTATGGAGTGTGTTAAAGTAGCAAAAAAAAATAAAGTCAATTTGATTTCAGATGGTGGTATTAAATATTCTGGAGACATAGCAAAGGCTATAGCTGCCGGTGCAAGTGCTGTTATGATTGGTTCATTATTTGCTGGAACTGATGAATCCCCAGGTGAAGTTTTTTTATATCAAGGTAGATCTTATAAATCATATAGAGGAATGGGTTCACTTGGAGCAATGGCTAGAGGTTCAGCTGATCGATACTTTCAAGAAGAAATTGAGCATTTAAAATTAGTTCCAGAAGGGATAGAGGGTCAAGTTCCTTACAAAGGTCCGCTGGAAAATGTGTTTTATCAATTGGCTGGGGGATTAAAATCAGCTATGGGGTATACAGGGAATCGCAATATTGTAAACATGCAAAAAAATTGTAAATTCAGAAAAATTACTAATTCAGGATTAAAAGAGAGTCATGTTCATGATGTTTTGATAACACGAGAAGCACCAAATTATAGACCTTCTTAACAATACCGATGAAAAAAAGTAAACCAGAAAAATATATTTTGATCATTGATTTTGGAAGTCAAGTTACTCAACTAATTGCAAGAAGATTGAGAGAATTAAAAGTGTATTGTGAAATTATGCCATTTCAAAAAATTACTAAAAAGGAATTTAAATCAAACAACCCTGCAGGTATAATATTATCGGGGGGACCATCAAGTGTAATATCTAATTATCACCCAAAATTATCATTTAATATTTTAAAAAGGGGAATTCCTGTTTTAGGAATTTGTTATGGACAACAGCTCATGACGTCTATGATGGATGGAGAGGTATCTAGTAATAGTAATTCATCTGAATTTGGAAAAGCATTAATTTCTAAAACAAATGAATCTCCAATTATAAAAGGTTTCTTTAAAAATAAAAAAGAACAAGTTTGGATGTCCCACGGTGATATTGTCTCAAAATTACCAGAAGGATTTAAGATTATTGCAAGCTCTAAAATCTCTCCAAACGCAATTATAGCTGATGATTTAAAATTACTCTATGGTGTACAATTTCATCCTGAAGTGTTTCACACAACAAATGGAAAAAAAATTTTTGAAAATTTTGTTAACATTTCTGGTGCAGACAAAAATTGGACAATGAGTTCTTATGCAAGAAAATCAATAGATAGTATAAAGTCTGAAGTTAAAAATGAAAAAGTAATATGTGCACTATCAGGTGGTGTTGATAGCGCTGTTACTGCTATTTTAATCCATAAAGCTATTAGTAAAAATTTAACGTGTATATACGTTGACCATGGTTTAATGCGAGAAAATGAGACGAATGAAATAAAAAAAATGTTCAAAGAATCATTTGATATAAAATTAGTAGTTGTAAATGCTTCAAAAATATTTTTTAAAAAATTAAAAGGTGTCAAAAACCCAGAAAGAAAAAGAAAAATTATTGGCAATTTATTTATTAAAATATTTGAAAGAGAAGCCAAAAAAATAGGAAATGTTAAATTTTTGGCACAAGGAACATTATATCCAGATGTAATAGAAAGTGTAAGTTTTTCTGGAGGTCCATCAGTAACTATTAAATCACATCATAATGTTGGAGGTTTGCCAAAAAAGATGGATCTAAAACTTATAGAACCCCTTAGACAATTATTTAAAGATGAAGTTAGAAATTTAGGGAAAGAATTAGGAATTTCTAAAGATTTTATAAATCGACATCCATTTCCAGGACCAGGTCTTTCAATAAGATGCTTAGGTGTTGTATCAGAAAAGAAAATAAAAATTTTAAGAAAGGTTGATAATATTTTTGTTTCTCAAATTAAAAAATATAATCTTTATGATAAAATTTGGCAAGCTTTTGCAACTATATTGCCTGTCAAAACGGTGGGTGTAATGGGTGATAATAGAACGTATGAAAATGTTTGTTGCTTGAGAGCGGTAACCTCAATAGATGGAATGACAGCAGAGACTTATAAATTTGATCATGATTTTTTGATGGAGACAGCTACAAAGATTGTAAATGAGGTAAAAGGTATAAATAGAGTTACTTATGATCTTACAACAAAACCTCCTGGTACAATCGAGTGGGAGTAAAAAAGTTTTTAAAAACAATAAGTAAGAAGTATTATGAAGTTATTGTCTTTTAGTATTATTTTGGGTTCTTTATTATTTTCTTTTCACTATGTTTGGATAAACAGAATAGAGATAATAAAATTAAATGATAGGTCTACAATTATTTACAATAAATGGACCGGTAATCATTGTGTTTTTTCTCATTTAAAAAGAATGAGAAACGACAATAGATTTACAGATGAAATCACCTCTTGTGAAGTAGATAAAAATGGGAAGATACGATTTCCTTAATAAGTTTCAAAGTTTTTAAAAAATAATTAATCAAAAAATCTAGACAAAGTTAACCTTTAATGAGAAAACTTAAATAATAATTAAACTTTAATACTTCATATATTTAATTCATTAAATAGGTTTAAAAAATGTCAAATCAAAAAGTAGATACATTAATTGAGCTAAACTCAGATACGATTCCTTTAATTAAAGATATTGTCAAAAAATATAAATTAAAAAATCAGTCAAAAGCCTTTAGAGTAATTCTAGATTATATTTCTGAAAATGAGAGTGAATGGGATATAATATTTAAAAAAAGACGTTGTAAGAGATGTTAAACTTATAGAACTTATATTATAATTTTTATGTTCAAATCAGACATTGAAATCGCAAGAAAAGCAAATACTATTTCTATTCAAAAAGTAGGAAGCAAACTTGGTTTACAGGAAGAGCATTTGCTTCCGTATGGAAATGATAAAGCTAAAATTAGCGAAAAATTCATAAAATCTGTTCAGAAAAATAAAAATGGAAAATTAATTCTAGTAACAGCGATTAATCCTACTCCAGCAGGTGAAGGGAAAACTACAACTACAGTTGGGCTTGGAGATGGACTTAATGCACTGGGTAAAAAAACCTCGGTTTGTATTCGTGAAGCTTCTCTTGGACCATGTTTTGGTATGAAAGGTGGAGCTGCTGGAGGTGGTTTATCTCAAGTAATACCAATGGAAGACATGAATCTTCATTTTACAGGAGATTTTCACGCCATAACAAGTGCTCACAATTTGCTATCGGCTATGATTGATAATCATATATATTGGGGTAATAAAGAAAACATAGACTTAAGAAGAGTTGTTTGGAGAAGGGTTGTAGATATGAATGATAGAGCTCTTCGTGATATAGTTACTAGTTTAGGAGGAGTTTCAAATGGGGTACCTAAACAAACAGGATACGATATTACTGTAGCCTCAGAAGTGATGGCTATCTTATGTTTAGCAAATGATTTGCAAGACTTACAAAGAAGATTAGGAGATATAATAGTTGCTCATAGAAGCGATAAAAGTCCAGTCTACTGTAGAGATATTAAAGCTGATGGTGCAATGACAGTTTTGTTGAAAGATGCAATTCTTCCAAATCTAGTTCAAACGTTAGAAAACAACCCTGCTTTTGTACATGGAGGACCATTCGCTAATATTGCACATGGTTGCAACTCAATTATAGCAACAAATACTGCATTAAAAATTTCTGATTATGTAGTAACAGAGGCTGGTTTTGGGGCAGATCTTGGAGCCGAAAAATTTATGAATATAAAATGTAGAAAAGCTAATTTATATCCTTCTGTTGTAGTTCTGGTTACAACTGTAAGAGCAATGAAAATGAATGGAGGTGTGACAAAAAATGACCTTGAGATTGAAAATATTAATGCAGTAAAAGCAGGTTGTAGTAATTTAGCTTGGCATATAGAGAATTTACAATCTTTTGGTGTGCCTGTAGTTGTAGCTCTAAATCATTTTATTAAAGATACTGAAGGTGAAATTAATGTTATTAAAAACTTTGTTTCAAATAAAGGTTCAGAAGTATTTGTATGCAAACATTGGGCACAAGGCTCAAAAGGTATTGTTCCTTTAGCTGAACGAGTTTCTCAGATTGCTGATGAAGGTAAAAATGATTTTCGTTATCTTTATAATGACGAAAATTCATTATTTGAAAAAATAGAAACTATTGCAAAGACAATATATAGAGCTGATGAGGTTATTGCAAACACAACTATAAGAGAAAAACTAAAACAATGGGAAAAAGAAGGATATGGTTCCTTTCCAATATGTATGGCAAAGACACAATATAGCTTTACAACAGATCCTAATCGAAGGGGAGCGCCATCTGGACATTCAACACCAATAACAGAGGTAAAACTATGCGCCGGGGCAGGATTCATAGTTGTTTTTTGTGGTGAAATAATGACTATGCCTGGTCTGCCCAAGGTTCCAAGCGCTGAAAATATCACAATTAATAAGCATGGTGATGTAGAGGGTCTTTTCTAAAATGAATAATGAAAATGTTAATACAATTGAAGAACTAAAAATTATTGAAAAAAAATTACCAACATCGCCTGATGAACTATACAAATTGCTTGATAATTTTAAATTAAAATATAAATGTTATTTTCATAAACCACTAAATACAGTTGAAGAATCTAAGATTGTTCAAAAAGAGTTATTAAGCTCAAATAAAGATTTTGTTCATATAAAAAACTTATATTTAAGAGATCATAAGAAGAAAAATTTTTTAATAGTTGCTGAACAAGATCAAAAAATTGACCTTAAAGTGTTGAAAGATGTTTTGTGTTCAGGAAGGCTGTCTTTCGGTTCATCTGAAAGACTTATGGAAAATCTTGGCGTCTTTCCAGGAGCAGTTACACCTTTTTCAATGATTAATGGATTAAAAAATAATGTAATGCTTTACCTAGATAAAAATATAAATTCTTACTCAAAAATATATGCTCATCCTTTAGTAAATCATGCAACATTAGAAATTAGTGTAGTTGATTTAATTTATTTTCTAAATAAAATGAAAATAACTTTTAACTGGATAAATTTTGAGAGTTAAATTTAATGTTATATATTATTTGTAAAGTTCTTTTAACAGCAACATTTATTGTTTTAATTAGTGAGTTTGCTAAAGTAAATGATAGACTTGGTGGTTTAATAGCAGCAATGCCTTTTACAACATTTTTTGTATTGTTTTGGTTCTATTTTGATAATGTCTCTATAAATAAGATTTCTAATCATATGACATATACCTTGATATATTTGTTACCTACAATTCCTATGTTCATTTTGTTTCCAATACTTATAAAAAAATTTGGTTTTCATATAACTGTTCTCATATCATTTGTGTTAACTTTATTTCTAGTTTTTATTGTAGATTTTTTTTCAAAACAATTTCAGATAAAGTTTTACTAAGATTAATAGAAATGAAAATTAAAAATAAAATTGCAACTTCAAAAGTTCAAATTGACAATAAATCTGTTAAAGTAACAGAATACAGTTTTTCACCAGGTTCTGAAACCACATTTCATAAACATGAAATGGATTATATAGTTGTACCGATCAATGATGGAGAATTACAACTGGTTGATAAATTTGGTAATAACGTTAAATCGAGGTTAAAAAAAGGTGTTTCATATTTCAAAAAAGTTGGAGTAGAACATAATGTAATTAATTCTGGTAATAAGACCTTAAAGTTTATTGAAATTGAGATAAAAACCCGTTCTTAAAAATTATTTATTTATTCGATATGTCACTAAATATTTTAAACGAAAAGAAAAAAGAAGAATTTTTTAATGCATTGAAAGTTGTTCATTCGTATTACGAACGATTAAATTTGGGTAGACTAAATTTTGGAGATTTGACAATAGATAAAAAAGCTAAAATTAGTGAAGTTTTGAGTTTCATCACTTTATTTAAGTCTATGATTGTTTCTACAAAATTAATTAGAATTGGTAGTAAGGGTGATGGTGGTTATTTGATTCCAGATGATTTTAAAGAGGTTAAATTTTGTTTTTCACCTGGAATAAATGAAATAGTTAATTTTGAAAATGATTTAGCAGAAAAATTTGGAATAAAGTCATTCATGATTGATGGAAGTATAAAAAAACCTCCATTAAGTAATAATTTATTTAAATTTAAATGTTTAAATTTAGGTTCCAAGAATGATAAGTATACCACAACATTATCTAATTGGATTAAAAACTCAGTAGATAAAAAAGAAACAGAAATGATACTCCAAATGGATATTGAAGGTTCAGAATATGAGGTATTAATTGAAACATCTATAGAAACTTTATCAAGATTTAGAGCAATAATAATTGAGTTCCATGGTTTAAATAACTTATTTGAACAATTTTATTTAAAGGTTATTGCTTCAATTTTTAATAAGTTAGGAACGCATTTTTCAATCGCTCATTGTCATCCTAACAATTGTTGTGGGGAAGTAAAAGTTGAAAATATTACAGTACCTCGAGTTTTAGAGATTACATTTATTAGAAATGATAGAATAAAATATGTTTCTGAAATGAATCCATTTACTCTCCCACATCATTTAGATGAAAAAAATGTTAAAAAAAATCCAGATTTGTTAATGCCCGAAATTTGGTGGAAATAAATTAATATCTATATTTTTTTTTTGATTTATATTGAATGAAATGGAATTTTTTAAAAATGGCAAAAATATTGCAAAAGTAATTAAAGGAATTAAAGGCACCGACTTTCAAAAGAAAGTATGGTCTGAAATTTGTAAGATAGAGAGTGGAAAGGTTTTAACCTATCAAGATATCGCACGAAATATAGGACGGCCAAAAAGTTCTAGGGCTGTTGCAAATGCATGTGGTAAAAACCCATATATAGAAATTATACCTTGTCATAGAGTAATAAGATCTGACGGTAAATTGGGGGGGTATAGTGGTAAAGGTGGAATTGATAGGAAAAAAAAACTTTTAAAAAGTGAAGGCGTCAATTTTAATAATGAGACAAAATTAACACGAAATTAGTTTGGATATGACATGAGTGAAAGTAAAGATTTAAAAGATAGAATATTACAAATGAGACAAGATAATAATATTGATACTGGCAAAGTTCATAATGAAGACATAAAGACAATTGAAGAAAAAGAAAAAATTGCTCCAAAAACGGTAAATACTGACAACTCAAAAAAAGACTTAAATGTTAAGAAGTCAAAAGAAGAGGAAGCATTTAAGTTGCTAGCCTCAAAGTTTAACCAATCTGTAGAAGTAATTTTAGAATTAACAAAAAGAGTTGAAAAGCTTGAAACATTAGTTCGTCTTCAATCAATGCAATCAGATAGCGTTAAAAGCAATAAAACTGAAAACCTAAAAGCAAAAAAAAGTAAAAATAAATTATTTTTTATAACAATGTTATTATTGGGTGGAATTTATCTAGTTTATTTTTTTAAAATTGATTTAAAGATCATGCATGAGATAATTTCAGAATTTTCAAATATAATAAAAAAATAAATTTATTTATTTTCTAAATCTATATCTAAAATTGTCATATTGAAATGATAACAAGTTTCTCCATCATCTTTATCCTCAAAAATTACTCCGAGAAATTCATCATTTAATAAAACTTCTGCAGAATCAGTTTTGTTTTCCCGTCCTTGAACATTAATTTCTTTTGATTTAAATATAGATCTCAAGTAACTCTGAATTTTTGATATTGTTTGTCTTTGCATATAAAATCCTAACTTATATTTTTTAACCTGTAACTTGCAAATTTTTTGTCTAATTTTTTAATCAACAAATTTAATGATGTACTATTTCCAAACACTTGATGATTATATTTTAAAACAAAATTAGGTAAATAATTATTTTTTTTTGGGAAAATTTTTTGAATTTGAAAAATTGGCTTATCAAACGAATGTTTATAAAATGAAAAGATTGCTATTTTACTGTTATAGTCAATGGCATAATCTTTTATTATTCCTTTTGCAACTTGCTTACTGTATAATTGTAAAATGGACTTAAGTTCCAAGTTAGAGAAAAAAGTAGGTGATTTAGATTTCTGTTTTTTTTGCTTAGTAACTTTATTAAATTTTAAAAGTTGCATAATGTTGTCCTTAAACTTATAAGTAACATTAATTAAGCTACAAATTTAAATTATAATCAAGCTTGATAAAATAAAAATTTGGTGATTGGGTATGGCAGATATTTTTGATGAAGTTACTGATGAACTTAGACAGGATCAACTAAAAGGTTTATGGAAAAAATATAACAAATTTATTTTCATTACTATAATTTTTGTTGGTTTGTTTATTGGTGCATTTAAATTTTATGAGTATCGTAACAACATAATCTCTGTGGAAAATGTAAATCTTTTTTTAAATTCTTTGGATGATGTTAAAAATAATAAATTAGAAGAAGCTGAGGAAAAACTATTAAAAATTAAAACCCAAGCGGATGCTGGATTGATTACACTCTCTTTATTTGCTCTAGCAGATATTAGCAAAAAAAGAAAAGATGAAGAAAGAATGCAAGAGTTTTACAATCTAATTATTAATAATGAAGAAATAGATTCTTTTCACAAAAATTTAGCAATATTGTATTCTACAAAAAATTCAAATAAATTAAGTGCATCTGAAAAAATAAAAAGATTAGAGCCT
>QCNN01000004.1 GCA_003213175.1 SAR116 cluster bacterium AG-426-B08
AACTGTAACTTCAGATATTTTATACATGTTAGTTTGTTGATGGTAACTTTCCATAAAGAGGACCAAAATTTTCTTCTAAAAGGTTTCTACAATTAGTTTGATTTAGTTGATTATTTTCGATTAGATCAGATAAATTGATAATAACTTCAAGTATATTAGATCTATCAACTATTTGAATGTTTTTAAAAAATGATACTTCATTAGGATTTGGACCTAAATATACAGAATGAACATTTTGAATAGATAAATTTAAAGTTCCTAAATAATTGCCAATATGATCTAAGTCGATATTTTTAATATCTGATAAACATTTAAGAAAGAATAAGAAGTTTTTTTTCTTTTGATATATTTGGACAAAGTGTTCTTTAGAATAATTTAAAATTGATAGAATATATATATTATCATTTATTTTAGATTTAAGATTTAAATAACAAGCAATAATAAATAAGTTGTTCAAACCTATAAATTTTGTCCTTGAAAATTTATTAAAATTTAAAGCCTTAACATAAGATATGATTCTCCTAATGATTGTGAACCCTCCAGGGCCACAACTATAAAATATAGTGTTAAAAATATAAACTTTCATTCAAGTCAACAAATGAGAGTTAACAAAGATAAATCAATAACCTTGATTGTTATTTGTAAAGGAATGAGAGAATTGATTTATGAACTGCTTAATCCCCTTTATTTTGGAGAGTTCAAAATCATTCAACCAGTAGAGTTACAAAAAGCATATCAAGACTATCTAACAAGTTCTTTAGATGCGATTGAGGTTTAAATGGATTTATTTATTAGTTTTATAGTATTTGGTTTGATTATTATTTTTTATAATTGCTAGTGAATTTGACACAGTAAGGCAGTGAAATGTATACTAATAAAAGGTGGAAATATGATACAAAATTATATTAACTGGGAAAAAAAACAAATAGATTGGTGGAAAGAAAAACTTGGTGTTTCCGACCATGGAGTTGCCTGGATATCATTTATCAAGGGTATTTTAGTAGGATTGTTAGTTTATCACTTTTTTATAGTTTAAGGTTTCAGAGGTAGTTAAATATTATGAGTAAAGATTTTAAAGTTTTTTTGGGAGTTGCAGGTTTTTTAGTTTTGTTAAAAGGTTATATATTTTTTAATATAAACCCTGCTATGTTCCTTAACCCTATAATAAATTAATATTGGTAAATTTAACCCTACTCCAAAAAATTCAAAAGTATATTAGGTATGGTTGTTACTTTATTATTTTTTAAATGTTAATTTTTATTTGGATTGTTTCAAGAATAAGTGATTTGTGTTAGATAAAGAGATGTTTGGTGGTTTTTTTAGTGAATTTGAAGTTTAAACTAGGTGCTACTTTAGGTGCTACCTAAAAATAGCCAAAAATGAAGCTAAAAAAGTCAATAAAAACAATGCGCTCGTAGCTCAGCTGGATAGAGCACTAGACTACGAATCTAGGGGTCAGGGGTTCGAATCCTCTCGAGCGCACCAAAAACATCCGTGAACCATGGTTAAGTGTCTGAATTCCTTGAATTAATTTTTAGGACCTCGGAGGCTGTAGACAAGGATGTATACAAGATCACCACATTATTTATATCAAAGAAATGGTATTTTTTCTTTTCTCCTGGTTATCGTTTTAAAAATATAAAAAATAAATATCAACAGGACGTGTAAATCATTATTAACTTTTATTAATGCCAATCCTTTCGCCAATTCTTTTTTAAATGTCCATGGTCAATGAACCAAGCTTCAAGTTCTTTTAGTTCACTTCCAATTATTCGCCCTTGCTCTGCTCTAGCTTTAGCTTTTTCTCTTTCAATCTTTGTAAAGCGTCCATGAATAGTTTTTGAATCTGCTAATCTTTTTAGGCCTTCCTTGGTCCTTGGACCTGTGCTGACACCTCCATGAAGCCTGCATCGACCCACTGGTAGTTTGGCGGGGCGTTGACAAGGTGAACCTTTTTTTGTTTTTGCTTCACATCTTTTGCCTGGCCAGTTAGGACCAAAACGCCAGGGTATGCCTTTTAAAAGGTTTCTTTTTGTTGTCTTTTTAATATCACCTAACATGGGTTTTATTATAACAAAAATAATGCAAGCTTAAAAGAGATGGTAAACTTAACTTAATTTGTAAAAATTTTTCAGAAATAAATTTGTAATAAATCCAATATATAAGGAGATCTTAATTAAACTAACTCTATTTATATATGGATAAAGATAAAAGTAAAAATTATAGAGCTATTTGGATCTCTGATATTCATTTAGGTTCATCTGGTGCACAGGCCGAACATCTTCTTGAATTTCTAAGATATAACGATAGTAATTATTTATATTTAGTTGGCGATATTATAGATGGATGGCGTTTAACTAAGAGATGGTATTGGCCTCAATCACATAACGACGTAATTCAAAAAATTCTGAGAAAAGCTAGAAAAGGTACAAAAATTACATTTATTCCTGGTAATCATGATGAAGGTGCGAGGTCTTTCCTAGGTATTACTTTTGGTGATATTGAGATAAAAAATGAGACTTTTCATAAAACGGCTAGGAATGAAAAGTTGTGGGTAATACATGGCGATCTTTTCGATGAAGTAATGCAACATGCCAGATGGTTGGCTTACATAGGAGACTCAGCATATACCTTTCTTCTATGGTTAAACAAATGGTTTAATAGAATAAGACGTCTAATGAACTTACCATATTGGTCGTTATCACAGTTTTTAAAATTAAAAGTTAAAAAGGCAGTTTCAATCATTAGCGCTTTTGAGACTCTTATGGTTAGAGAAGCTTCCAGACGTGGATGTGATGGGGTTGTATGCGGGCATATACATAAATCTGAATTGAAAATGATCGATAATAAAATTTATGCAAATGATGGTGATTGGGTCGAATCACTTACTGCTCTTGTAGAACACCAGAATGGAGAGTTAGAAATTATTAATTGGGCTGAATTGGGTCACGATCATCTATATCAAAACGATCTAACTAAAGTTAAAACAATAGCATGAAAATTTTAGTTGTAACAGACGCTTGGTATCCTCAAGTCAATGGGGTAGTAAGAACTTTAGATGAGACATCTAAGCAATTAAAAAAATTTGGCCATGAGGTAAAGTTAATTACACCAGAGGGTTTTTTAACAATGCCATGTCCGACTTATCCTGAAATAAAATTATCTCTTTTCCCAGGTGCTAGAGTTTCATCTATGATCAGAGAATTTAATCCAGATTGTTTACATATTGCTACTGAAGGTCCTTTAGGTCTTTCCGCGCGTGGATATGCTATTAGAAATGGTTTAGCTTTCACCTCAGCCTATCACACAAGGTTTCCTGAATATGTTCATGCAAGAATAAAACTTCCCCTTAAAATAACTTATGCATTCTTAAGGTGGTTTCATGGTAGATCTGAGTTGGTAATGGTGCCAACTGAAGAAGTAAAAAAGGATTTATTAAAATACAAAATTGGTAACCCTCAAATTTGGGCGAGAGGCGTAGACTTAGAAATTTTTAAACCAAAAAAAGGAAGAAGAAAAAATAAAAAACCTATTTTATTGAATGTTGGCAGAGTAGCTATAGAAAAAAATTTAGAAGAATTTTTAAAAATAGATCTTCCATATGAAAAATGGGTTGTAGGTGACGGACCTGCATTGAAAGAATTAAAGAAAAAATACCCTAAGGTTATTTTCCAGGGTGCTAAGAGTAAAGGTGAATTAGAATATTACTATAACAAGGCGGATGTATTTGTTTTCCCAAGCAAAACCGACACATTTGGTTTGGTTTTATTAGAAGCTATGGCGTGTGGTTTGCCAGTTGCAGCTTTCCCAATAAGTGGACCTTTAGATGTTATTGGTAACTCAGATGCAGGTATTCTGAATTCTAATTTAAAAGAAGCATGTAAGAAGGCTTTGTTGATACCAAGAAAAGTGCCAAGAGAATACGCTAAAACATTTTCATGGGAATTAACAAGTAAAACATTTGAGTCTTATTTAGTAAGCATAAGAGACAAAGACACTACATATAATATTGAAGACAACCCTCATAAGGGTAATACTGGGATTACAAGAGCAATTCATGCAGCTAAAAATTCTTGGTCAGGTCTAACTTTTGCTCTGAGAGAAGAAAGTGCTTTTAGACAAGAAATATTATTAGTGATAATTTCATTATCTATAATTTTAGTCAGCGAAGTCAGTACTATTGAAATATTGCTTATGATTTTTACAACTTCCCTTGTCTTAATTATAGAGCTATTAAATTCTAGTGTTGAAGCAGCTATTGATAGGATATCATTTGATTATCACGGTTTATCTAAAAGAGCTAAAGATTACGGATCCGCTGCTGTAATGTTGACATTAATTTTATGGGTCTTAATTCACGGGTTAATTTTATTTAATGATGTTCTTTAAATACCAATTAGCTCTCCGTTTCCAATGCCAAGATACCATTTTAAGTTAGAAATACTCTTTATGCCTATATTTAAAAATTTTTAATGTAATAAAATTGAAATAAACATTATTTACAAAGACATAGTTTTGAGAATTCATTTGATTTATTGATGAGATTAAGTTAGATTTGCCAAATGAAACTCAAAACCTCAAATTCTGAGGTTAGATTGTCTTTAAATAAAATCACAAAAAAATTAATTAATAATCAAAATGACAGGTATTTTGACAGAGAAATTAGCTGGTTATCTTTTAATGAAAGAGTTTTACTACAAGCATATGATAAGACAATTCCTTATGGTGAAAGACTTAGATTTGTAACAATTTCTTCAGAAAATTTAGATGAATTTTATATGGTTCGAATAGCTGGGCTACATCAGCTTATAAGTCAAGGTTTCAATACAGTTCCTGAAACTGGAATGAGGGCAGATGAATTATTAAATAAGGTACTTAATGCTTCCAAAGATTTAAAAAATAAACAGCAAAGATGTTTGAATTATTTATTGAATGAAAAGGAAGATTGTGATGTTTCAATTTTGTTTGATAATAAATGGACTAAAAATGAATTAGAATGGCTTAAAGAATATTATAAACAAAATATTCTACCTCTTTTAACTCCAACCACGTTAGATCCTGCACACCCTTTTCCTTTTATCCAAAATAAAGGCAAATGTGTATTAATGGAGATGAAAGATACAAAAAACAAAAATATAAATTGTGTTGTTTTACTTCCTGATAATATAGCTAGATTTATAAGATTACCTGGTGAAAATCAGAGATATGCTATGCTGGAGACCTTAGTTACAAAGTTTGTTCATTTAATTTATCCTGAATATAAATTATTAAAATCAGGCATGTTTAGAGTTATCAGAGATGCCGAAATTGAAATAGATGATGAAGCAGATGACTTAATAGGGCAATTTGAAACTGCAATTAAAGCCAGAAAAAGAGGTGGTATTGTATCTTTAACCTTTTCTCATGATTTATCTAAATCTGCTCAAAAACTTTTAACTAGGGAATTAAATATCCCTGACGATCATATATATGTTGCGCAAGGATTTGTTGGGATCAATGACTTTACTGAAATAATAAATAATTTACCCAAACAAAATATATTCAAACCTTACAAACCCAGAATGCCACAAAGAATATTAGACTTTAAAGGAGATTGCTTTTCGGCGATAAAAAATAAAGAAATAATTGTTCATCATCCTTACGAAAGTTTTGATGTAGTTTTAAGTTTGCTTCAACAGGCAGCAACAGATAAAAATGTTTTAACAATAAGGCAAACTTTATATAGAACAACACCTGATTCACCAATAGTAGAAGCTTTGGTGTCCGCTGCTGAGTCAGGAAAATCTGTTATTGCAGTAATTGAGCTGAAAGCTCGATTTGATGAAGAAAATAATGTCCAACTAGCTAGAGTATTAGAACAAGCTGGTGCACAAGTTGCTTACGGCCTAGTTGATTTAAAAGTACATGCAAAATTATCTTTAATAACAAGAAAAGAGGGTAAAAAATTAGTTTCTTATGCTCATTGTGGAACTGGTAATTATCATCCACATACTGCTAAAATTTATACTGACTTTTCGTTATTCACTATCGATAAAAATATTTGTGATGATGCTAGATCAGTCTTTAATTTTCTTACCAGTCACGTTCAGCCAAAACGATTAAATAAGATGATCATTTCACCCAACTCTTCTTATGATTGGTTAATTGAGAAAATTGATAATGAAATACAAAATGCTAAAGATGGTTTTGAAAGTGGAATTTGGATTAAATGTAATGCGATTGTAGACCAAAAAATAATTGAAAAATTCTATGAAGCATCCAATGCAGGGGTTAGAATTCACTTGATGGTTAGGGGTATTTGTTGCTTACGCCCTAATGTTAAAGGAATGTCTGAAAACATTACAGTAAATGCAATTATAGGAAGATTTCTTGAACATGGAAGAATATATGTTTTTGCAAATAAAGGAAAATTTCAGTCTGAAAGTAATTTAGTATATATAGCATCTGCTGATATAATGCCTCGTAATTTATACCATAGAGTTGAGGCTTTTATACCTCTAGAAAACAAAACAGTTCGAAGTCAAGTCCTAGACCAAGTATTACCGGCTCTAATAAACGACACAAAAAATACTTGGCAATTAAATAAAAATGGAGAATACTCCAAAAAACAAAATAAGGACAAAACATTTTGTGCGCACACTTATTTTATGAAAAACCCAAGTTTATCAGGTCAGGGAAGCTTAGCTAAAATATAAATATGAATGAAGTAGCTTTAAGTTTTTATAGGAAGATAAATAAAGGTAAATTAGCAATAATCGATATTGGTTCTAATTCTATTAGACTTGTTATATATCCTCAAAATGGTAAATACCCTTTTCCGTTATTTAATGAAAGAATAAATTGTAAACTCGGTGAGGGTTTATCATTGAGTAAAAATATTTCAAGTCAATCAATTTCAAAAGCTTTGTCAGCTATAAAGCGTTTTGCATATATAATAAAAACTATGTCTGTGAAACATCAATTAATTATAGCAACTGCAGCTGTTAGAAAAGCCAAAAATGCAAAAGAATTTTTACGTCCTGCAGAAAAACTTCTTAATCATAATATTAAAATTCTGTCTGCTAAAGAGGAGGCTGATTACGCCTCTTTAGGAGTTCTTAGCAACATAAAAGTTGATAAAGGGCTTATAGCAGATTTAGGAGGAGGAAGTTTAGAACTTATTCTTATTCAAGATGGAAAAAAGATAAAATCAACGAGTATCGATATTGGACACTTATCTCAGATTAGTAGTGAAGAAATCAGAAAAGAAATTAATAAAGTTGAATGGCTGAATAAATCTAAAGGTCTTACATTGTATGGAACAGGTGGAAGTTTTAGAGCTCTAGGATCTGCCTATATAAAGAATTATAATTATCCACTCTCATTATTGCATGGATTAAAATTCGATATCGAAAGAGGGATAATCCTTTTGGATCAAATGTCAGACGAAAACAAAGAAGTATTAGGTATACCTCCTGGTAGAACAGATACTATTTCAACTGCAGCAAACATAATAACTCACCTGATTTTATCATCAAATGTAAAAAATATTATGATTAGTGGAACAAGTATAAGAGATGGATTGATAGCAGAATTAAATAAAGAAAATAGGATCAATCCAGATAAAGTTGCTTACTATAATGTACTTGCAAAAAACCAAAGATTTAATGGTATGCAAACTAAAATAAAAAAAATATTCAGTCCTATTGTTCAAAAAATTGCAGATAAAGATCTTGAAAGGGTATTTAAAATTAGTACTAATCTTTCAGATATTTCTTGGGACGAACAGCCAGATATGAGAGGTAATATTGCCGCAAACAAAATCTTATCACTACCAGTAAGAGATTTAACTCATATTGAGAGGGTATGGATGGCCAAAGTTGTTTATCACAGATATGTTGGTACTAAAGATAAACAACAAATTGATAAAAGAATAATCAATTTACTTTCAGAAAAACAAAAAATTTCATCTTATGCTATAGGTTTAGGATTAAGATTTTTATATAATTTTAGCGCAGGATTACCAAAAAATTTGGATAATATTAAATTCAAGATTAAGAAAAATAAACTGACTTGTAAAATAAAACCTGAAGCCAAAGCTCTCATGGATAAAGAAAACGAACGAAGATTAAAAAACTTTTCTAATGCGTGTAATTTAAATTATGAGATTATTTGATCATTTAATTGACGAAACATAATTAATACATGCTTTTGAATTTTTCTAAAAAGAATAAAATAAAAAAAATTATATTAAATTTACAATTTATTAATAAATAAGATTACGCTGTAGTATAATTAGTAATTTTAAGTCTATTTGAAATATTTTTCTTTAAATTTTAAAGCAACTGAAACTAGTAATATTAGTATAGGCACTTCAACAAGAGGACCAATAACAGTTGCGAAAGCCTCTTTTGATGCAAGGCCAAAAGTGGCAATTGAAACTGCAATAGCCAATTCAAAATTATTTGAAGCTGCTGTGAATGATAAAGAAGTAGCCTTTGGATAATTAATATTGGCAAACCTACTGATACTAAAACTAATAAAAAACATAATTAGAAAATATATGACAAGAGGAATTGATATTGTTAAAACATCCAAAGGAAGTTTCAAAATTTCATTACCTTTTAGAGTAAACATAACAATTATTGTAAATAACAGAGCAATTAAAGTTATAGGACTTATTCGTGGAAGAAACTTGTTCTCGTACCATTCTTCGCCATATTTCTTAACTAATAATGATCTTGTTACAAAACCTGCTAAAAATGGAATACCAAGATAAACTAGAACTATTTTAGCAATGTAAAATATTGAAATATCAATAATTTGACCGTCATATCCAAAAATTTCAGGCAAAATTTTTAAAAAAAACCATGCATAAGGCGCAAAGAAGATAATTTGAAAAATTGAATTAAATGCAACCAATCCTGCTACATATTCTGAACTTCCTCTAGCCAACTCATTCCAAACAAGAACCATTGCTATACATCTAGCTAAACCAATTAGTATGACGCCAGTCATGTATTCAGGTTTATCAGAAAGAAAAGTAATAGCTAAAAAAAACATTAATGCAGGGCCTACTATCCAATTTTGAAATAAAGACAAAGCTAAGACTTTCTTATCTTTAAAAACTTCAATTATTTTTTCATATTTAACTTTTGCTAAAGGTGGATACATCATTAAAATAAGCCCTATTGCAATAGGAATATTTGTATTACTGTAAGTTATTGAATCAAGAAATTTAGGCATATTTAGAAAAACATTACCAATAACTATACCTATAATCATTGCAAGAAATATCCATATAGTTAGGTATTTATCTAAAAATGATAGATTTAATTTTTCATATTTTCGTTTCATCTTTTATTTAAGCAACTTCTCGACCACTTGCCCATACTTTTCTAATGATTGGCAAATCATTCTTAATACTTAATCTAACCAAATCTGCTTTTAAACCTTCTTTGATTAAACCCCTATCATTTAACCCTGTAGCCTTACAAGGGTTTGTAGTTACTGCAGCTATACTTTTGGGTAAATTGTTAGATTTTATACCCCACATTATTGCTGCCATCATCAATGATGAAGGCACATAATCAGAACTTAAAATATCAAGAAGGTCTTTATCAATAAGTGATTGAGCTGAAACATTACCTGAATGAGATCCTCCTCTTACTAAATTTGGTGCTCCCATTATTATTTTTATGTTACTGCTTTTACACTTTGTTGCAGCTTCAAGAGTGGTTGGAAACTCAGCTAAATTTATACCTTGTGAACAACTCTCTTCCACATCAGAAATTGTAGTATCATCATGACTAGCCAATACTGCATTTAATCTTTTACTAAATTTTATTGTTTCACTTTTATGTTTTTTACCAAACATTTTTTGAAGATCTTTTAAGTATGAAAAGTGTCTTTCAATTTGTGATTCTGAAAGAGCAAATTTTCCTGATAAATAAACTTTGAACTGTGAAACATCACGAAACTGTCTTTGGCCTGGTGTGTGATCCATAAGACTAACGATTTTTACCTTATCTTGAGCATTGAATTCTTCTAACTCCTGAATTAAATTTTCTGAACATATTTCAGCTCTTAGATGAATAAAATGTTCAATCTTAAAAGATTTGTCTTTTGATAAGTTATTGATAGAGGTGGCTGTTTCTCTTGCATATTTGTCATATCTATGCACACCATCTCTGTTAATAGATCCTACTCTTAAAGCATCAAAAACAGTTGTAATGCCTGCAGATGCTAATTCTCCATCGTGAGCTGTAAGAGCATTATTTATAGGCCAATTTACACCAGGTCTTGGTTTGAGATGCCTTTCTAAATTATCTGTGTGTAGTTCAACTAAACCTGGAATTAAATAATCTTCATTGCAATCTATAGATCTAGGTATAGAGCTTTTTCCTTTATTGACCCTTTTAATAAACCCATCTTTTAATTGAATACTTCCCAAAAAGACTTCGTCTTCAGTTACAATATTAACATTATTTAAAATGACATCAGACAACATGAAATCCTTAAATATCCATATATATGACTCTAATATTACAGTTTTTTTAAAAGTTAAAATATATTAATTAAATTGAAACAAAACTATAATATGTAAATCTCATGGAAGAATATTATAAAAGATATGCAATATATTATGCACCTTTAGAAAATTCAGAGCTAGATGTGTTTGGTAAATGTTGGTTAGGATGGGATCCTTATAAAGGTTTAGAAACTACTAAGTCAGATCTTTCAAGTTCACCCAATTTACAGAAATTTTCTAGATTTGTATTTGCACCAAAACAATATGGATTTCATGGCACAATAAAAGCTCCATTTAGATTAAAGGATGGGTATACCTATAATGATCTTGAAAATAAAGTTTGTGAAATATCAAAACAAATACATAGTTTTCATTTAGACGAACTAATTATTAAAAAATTAGGTAATTTCATTGCATTAATTCCTACTAATAATCTCAAAGTAAATGAAGTATCTAATAAATTTGTAGAGGGATTAGATTATTTAAGAGATGAGCTTTCTGAAGATGAATTAAAAAAAAGAAATCCTGAAAAATTAACCCCAAATCAAAAAAAAATGCTCTATAAGTGGGGTTATCCTTACGTATTTAATGAATTCAAATTTCACTTAACTCTTACCAGTAAATTAAATATTGAGGAAATTGATGGCGTGTTTAAATCTCTTCAAAACATTTTAAAACAAGTTAATTTAAGTAAGATAAACTTTAATAATATTTGTATTTTTGGACAAAAGAGTGATGAAAAATTTTATTTTATTAAAAGATTTAAATTTAATAATTTAAAGCATTAATTAAGTTATTTACGCCAGTTTCTAAATCAATGTCATTTTTAACATAGATTGTATCCGAAGGTAATTTTCCAACTTCTCTATTAAGTCTTTTTTTAATATCATCCTTACTTTCTCTATTTCTTGATATAAGACGGCTTTCAATAGCTTTTTTGGAAGCAATAATGCAAATAATCTTTGCATCAGGATAACTTTCCCTAATTTGCTTCAAAGCGAGTCTTGATCCATTAAAAATTACATTAACACCTTTTTTCAATTCATCTTCAATATCTTTTGGAATACCATATGATAAGGAATGTGCTTGCCAGCTTATTGCAAAAAAACCATCTTTAACCTTATTTTGAAAATCAGTATTTGATATAGCGATATGGTCTTCATTATTTTTATCAAGGGTTCTGGTAATATACCTTTTTACAAAGTAAAAATTTTCTAGCTTAGCTTTTATTTCATTTAATAAAGTATCTTTACCTACCCCAGAAGCTCCTACAATCACAAATAAATTGCCATTAGTTTTTTTCATTAATTCATAAATTTTCTAAATTGACTTCTCTTGTAGCAACTTTGTTTCTAGCTGTTTCATCATGAAATATTCCTATTATAGCTGAACCATTTAGCTTAGCTTTTTCTATTAAATCTAATACAACATTTTTATTATTTTGGTCCAGACTTGCGGTTGGTTCATCTAAAAGTAAATACGGATAATTATGAATAAAACCCCTAGCAATATTTACTCTTTGTTGTTCACCTCCTGAGAAAGTTAAGGGAGACAAGTTCCACAAATTTTTTGGAATATTAAGTCTTTCTAATATTTCTTGGGCTTTTTTTAATGCAATTTTTTTTTCACATCCAATCTCAAGCAAGGGTTCTATTACAACATCTATTGTTGGCACTCTAGGTACAACTCTCAAAAATTGACTAACATACCCCAATTTATTCTTTCTTAGTTTTAAAATATCTCTAGGTGATGATTTTCTAATATTAATATCTGAAATAAGAACATCACCTTTACTTATTACATAACTTCCATAGATTAATTTTAATAAAGTAGATTTACCTGTGCCAGAGTTACCAGTAAGTGCAACAACCTCACCTTTATTAACTCTGAAGTTTATATTTTTAAACACATTTATGTTTGTATCGTTTTGATTATAAAGTTGGAATGATTTGTTTAAATTTTTAATTTGTATCATTTTACACCTGTAATACTGAACTAACTAATAATTGCGAATATTTATGCTGTGGATCATCTAAAACCTGATCACACAAACCAGCTTCTATTACATTTCCATTTTGCATTACAATTATACGATCAGCTAAAAGTCTAACTACTGCAAGATCGTGTGTAACTATTACTGCAGCAATACCAAGTTCTCTTACAAGGTTTCTTAATAAATCCAAGATTTTAGCTTGCACAGATACATCCAAACCTCCAGTAGGTTCATCCATAAAAATCAATCTTGGTCTAGTTACAAGATTTCTTGCAATTTGAAGTCTTTGTTGCATTCCTCCAGAAAAAGTACTTGGCTTATCATCAATTCTGCTAACATCAATTTCAACTTTTTCTAGCCAATTTGCAGCAATTTGTCTAATTTCACCATAATTTCTATGACCAATGGCCATTAATCTTTCACCAATATTTCCTCCTGCGCTTATATTCATTCTGAGACCATCACGAGGATTTTGATGCACAAATGCTAGATCAGATCTTTGAATTAAACGAAGTTTTGGTTCCGAAATTTTTGTAAAATTGAGGATTGTTTTTGATTTGTCGTTTAAGAAAATATCTCCTTCATCAACTTCTAAATTTCCATAAATACAGTTTAATAATGTAGACTTCCCAGAACCTGACTCGCCAACAATTCCAAGGACCTCTCCAGGATTAATATCTAAAGATACATTTTTGCAACCTACATTTTGGCCATAGTATTTAGAAATATTAGAGGCTTGAAATAAGAAATTTTGCTTCATAATTAATCTTCTTTTTTTGAATTTAATTTGGTTTGTTCTTTGCAATAGTCTGTGTCTGAACATATGTATGATCGTTTACCATCATCTGAAACAATAATTTCATCTAAATAACTATCACTGGATCCACATATTGAACATTTGAAATTAGCTTTCATAGCTTCAAAAGGATAGTCTTCAAAATCAAGACTTTTAACATTTGTATAAGGTGGAATAGCATAAATTCGTTGTTCTCTTCCAGCGCCAAAAAGTTGAATAGCTGGACTATTATTCATTTTGGGATTATCAAATTTTGGAATAGGAGAAGGGTCAGTAACATAATTTCCATTTGTTTTTACTGGATATGCATATGCTGTCTCAATATGACCATGTTTTGCAATATCTTCATAAAGTTTTACATACATTAATCCATATTCAGAAAGAGCATGCATTTTTCTAGTTTCTGTCTCTCTTGGTTCTAAGAATCTAAGAGGTTCTGGAATTGGTACTTGATATACTAATATTTGTTTTTCTTTTAATTTTGTTTCAGGAATTCTGTGTCTAGTTTGTATAAGAGATGCATCTGAAGTTTTTTCAGTTACAGCTACATTTGCAGTTTTTTGAAAAAATTTTCTTATTGATACCGCATTTGTAGTATCGTCGGCGCCTTGATCTATTACCTTTAAAATATCTTTGGGTATTAAACAAGCAGATGTTACCTGAATTCCACCAGTACCCCAACCATATGGCATTGGCATTTCTCTTGAGGAAAAAGGTACTTGATAGCCAGGTATACATAATGCTTTCAGAAGAGCTCGTCTTATCATTCTTTTTGTATTTTCATCTAAATAAGCAAAATTATAAATTTGAATATCTAAATTTTCATTTTTACTCATTTCATTCATTTTATTACCTTTTCATATTAACTTTGGCGTCAGCTCTAATTTTTCTAATGAGCTCTAGTTCAGATTGAAAATCAACATAATGTGGTAGTTTTATGTGCTCTAAAAAACCAGTCGCTTGAATGTTGTCGCAATGTGAAATAACAAATTCTTCGTCTTGTGCTGGTGCGCCAGAATAATCTTCACCTAATTCTTTCCATCTTAAAGCTCTATCGATCAAAGCCATTGCTAAAGCTTTTCTTTCAGTCTGTCCGAATACTAAACCATAGCCTCTTGTAAACTGTGGAGGTTCAATTTTGGATCCTTGAAATTGATTTACCGTTTCACATTCAGTTAAAATGATCTCAGCAACATTAATCTCAAAACCTAATTCTGGAATATAAAGCTCAATGTCAACTATGCCAATTCTTAGTTCCCCTACAAATGCATGATTTCTTGCATATCCTCTTTGAGTAGAATATGCGAGACCAAGTAAAAAACCCTCATCTCCTCTTGATAATGCTTGTAACCTTGCCGAACGAGATGTTGGATAGCTAATAGGTTCTCGTGTTATATCGATAGGATCAAGATTGTTATCTTTTTCGTTTTGCATTAAATCTTCTTGATTTAAAAAACTTAAAACGTGAGGCATTTTGTTGTCATTATATTTTTTTGTTGGACTAATAGGTGCTTCATTTTCAGCTAGTAATTTAAAGTCCAAAAGCCTATGCGTGTAATCAAAAGTAGGGCCTAATTTTTGTCCACCTGGTATATCTTTAAAAGTTGCTGAAATCCTTCTAAGGCATGTCATATTTGCTGTATTAACTGGTTTGCTGTAACTAAATCTTGTAAGAGTTGTTCTGTAAGCTCTTAACAAAAATATAGCTTCTATCAAATCACCTCTAGACTGTTTTATAGCTAATGCAGCAAGGTCTTTATCATATAAAGAACCTTCAGACATTACTCTATCAACGCCAAGTGTGAGTTGTTCTGATATTTGATCAAGGGTAATATTTGGAATGGATGTATCACCTCTTCTTATTTCTGACATCCAAGAATGAGCGTTATCAATTGCTACTTCCCCACCTTTAACAGCTACATACATCTAATGCTCCGATTTTATGATATTAATTTTTGTTGAACGAGGAATAGATAAAATTTCTAAGTCATTTGTGAAATAGAAATCTAAACCTAAAGGATAAAGATTATTATTTTCGATAAAAAATTCAGGATTAGGTAAATCAATATTTAATTTATTTTTTATGCCTGGACCATCAATGTTGCATTTTACTTTTTTATATTTTGTTTCTTCAATTATTAAAGTTGCAGATCTTTCTGGATACTCAGGAACTCCTATTTTGAATTCATTTAATGGCAATAAAGATTTCCATGTACCAATTACAAAATCAGCATTCTTTTTGTTACTAATAATGGCACCAGTGTTAAAAATTAACCAATTCCTTACTTCCTCTATATTATATTCTTTTGAGAGGTAAACATTACTTTCATTATCACATAACGTAATTAATATTGTCGCTGCTGCATTTGACAATACACTTGGTTTGTTAAGTTTATTTATCTGAAAAGTTGTACCTGGATATGATGTTGCATTTACTAATGATCTAAAAGCAATAGAACTATTTATAGAATTTTCAGAAAAAGGATAATTTTCCATTAATCACTTTCTCCTCTTACAAGAGTAAAAAAATCAACTTTCGTAGCTTCAGCTTTTGAAAGAATTTTGCGTTTATTATCTTTTTTAATTTTTTCTAAAGGAATAATAATATTTTTATTTATTTCTTTAGACATTTTAGTTTGCATAAGAGCATCACATAATGCGCTTATTTCAGCTTTTTTCTTACTTCTTCCTTGAACATAACTATGACCTATTGTTCCACAATTCAATTTTAATGAACATCTAGTTATAGTAACTTCACCAATATTAAATTTATCTCCAGTTACACCCATTCTTCCTTGAGCCATTATGCTTCCAATTTCAGGTGTTCTTAACCATATATAATTTACTCTTATTTTTTTTTGTTCCCAGAGATTTAACAAATCGCTTTGGTTAGATGTTGCTAACAAACTCATCCAAAATTTTCTTTTTTCAATCATTTAAATTACTTCTTTACTATACAACTATACAAATTATAATTATAAAACATTAATTATACAATTATATTTTTATTAAGTTTTTATTACATGAATTCTAAACTCATTTATTATCAAATTTATGAAGCATTAAAAAAAGATGTGGCGGATAACATATACAATTCAGGTGATAAACTACCTTCTGAAAATCATCTTTCAAAAAGATTTGGAGTAAATAGACATACGGTTAGAAGAGCTTTGCAAATATTAAAAAATGAAGGAATTTTATTTTCTAAAAGAGGATCTGGTGTAATAGTTCAAGCTTCTAAGTTAAAATATAAAATTGGAAAAAGAGTAAGATTTTCACAGAATATTACTAATGAAAACAATATTCCTAAAACAACAATTATTAGATCAGAGTATAGAAAAGCATCAAAGATAGAAGCTGATAATTTAAAAATAAATTCAAAAGATGAGATTCTTTTAATAGAAACAACTGGTAAAATTAATAATATTCCAACTATTATAACTAAAAGAATAATTCCAAATAAAAGGTTTCCCAGTTTTCTAGAAATATTTCAAAAAGAATTATCTGTCACACACACACTAAAGTTATTGGGTGTAAATGATTTTGTTAGGTCAAACACTAATATAATCGCAGAGCTAGCTGATAGTATTCAAGCAAATTTACTTAATTGTAAAATTAATAGCCCACTTCTTAAAACAACATATGTGAATCAAGATTTAAATTGTATCCCAATAGAGTTCAGTCAGACATGGTTTGTTGGCGAAAGAATTCAATTAACATTAGAAGATTAAACTTTTGATATTTGTAATATAAAATTAATAAAATTAAGATAAGTAAAATATATGAATCAAATACAATCAAATCAATTTTCAGGATATATTTTACAGGGATCTAAATTTTTGCATGGTAATAAAATGCAATCAGGAATTATAACAATTGAAGACAAATTTATTTCTTCAATTGAAGTTAATAAAGCTAATCAATATATCAAAAAAAATTATCCGGTCATAGATTTGACGGGTTTTTGGGTATTGCCTGGAATAATAGACTTACATGGAGATGGATTTGAAAGACAGTTATTTCCAAGACCAGGCGTAAATTTTGATATGAATGACACTCTTAAAATTGTTGACAAAGAACTTTCCATTAATGGCATTACCACGGCTTACCTAGCATGTAGTTATAGCTGGGAAGGTAGAATAAGAAGTCCTGAGTACGCTAAAATTTTTTTAAAAAATCTCAATAAATACAGACCTTCTATGATAACGAATATAAATGTTCAGGTAAGATACGAAACTCATCTTGTAGAAAAAGTTCAAGAACTTATTGACTTAATTACGGAATACGAACTCAATTATGTGGTATTCAACAACCATATACCTGATGCCTTAGAAAAAATTCAAAACAAACCATCAGCATTTGCAACATGGGCTAATAAAATGTCTATGGAAAAAAGCGAACTTGCAAATATTGTGAATTATCGATTAACAAAAGAAAATGAAGTAAGTGATAGCTTAAAAACATTAAGCAATTTTATGAAATCTAATAATATTAAATTTGGTTCGCATGATGATGAAAGCATTGAAGATAGAAAATGGTTTAGAAGTTTTGGTGCTAATATTTGTGAATTTCCAACAAGTATTTTAGCTGCTAAAGAAGCATACTTTCATAATGAAAATGTAATAATGGGTGCGCCTAATTTAGTAAGAGGTGGTTCACATAATGGAAATATATCTACCTTAGAATTATTAAAACTAGGATACTGTAGTATTTTAGTATCAGATTATTATTATCCATCACTACTTCAGTCAATTTGGTATTTGTTAGATCATAAGATTTGTTCTATTGAAAATGCATGGGCATTAATATCAGAAAATCCTGCGAAGGCACTAAATATTGACAAAAGAGGAGCTATAAAAGTAAATAATTACGCAGATTTAGTAATTATAAACCCAAAAACAAGAGAGATAGAAGCAACAATATGTAATGGAGAGATTGCAGGTGTTTGTAAAAGCGTTGCTGACAGATTTATTAAATCATCTAACGCAGTATCCTAATCTATTTATATTTTGATATAAAATCCTCAACACTTAAAGTTCTAAAGTCGTCTAAGGAAGATCCTATTTTCTCATGAGACCAATTCCACCATTGAATTTGAGATAATTGAATTGAAACTTTTTCTGAAAATCTTCTTCTTATAATCTTAGCAGGATTTCCTGCTACAATAGTATAACTTTCTACATCTTTGGTAACAACAGAACCAGCTCCAATTATAGCACCATCTCCAACTATAATGTCAGGTTTAACAATAGCAGCATGACCTATCCATGTATCATTGCCAATTATAGTTTTTCTGGAATATCGATTTTTAAAAAAATCTTTGTCATGTTCTTTGTCTTCCCAATAGTCAGTTGATCTATATAAAAAATGATGAAGACTTGCTTTTTCCATTGGATGGTCCGTTGGACCTATTCTAACAGAGCTTGCAATATTAGAAAATTTTTTTATGTCTGTATTGGCTATATCACAAAATCTTGTACAATAAGAATAATCACCGAAATTAGAATTTGAAATAATAGAATATTCACCTATTTCAACAAATGAACCAAAATCACTGTCTACAATTTGACAATCTGAATGAATTAAAGGCTTGTTTTTATCGAGTTTTTTCATGTGACTAAAAACGTGCTAAAAAAATAAAAACATTGAGATATGTTAACTCTAGTATCTTCAATCGTTACTCCTATCTTTAAAAAATTTCATCTAACCAGTAAGGATTAGACCAGGCATATTTACCATACTCGTTTAATACTGTTACTCTAAAAAAATTTGTATCAAGCTTATTTAAATCAAATTTGGCACTTGTAATTTTGTAACCATTTTTGGAAAGGGAGGTATTAGAAGAGCCTGAAATAATTATGTGTGAAGCTGGACTACATTGTATTAAGAGTTCATTATCATCAAGTTCTACATTATGTATTGCTATCCCTGTAGAAGAGTAATAATTGCCATTTTTAAGGGAATATAAAATATCTTGTATAGACAGGTTTCTGCATTTTACGAATACCCAACCTCCTAAAGCATCTTCTTTATGAAAATGCGAATCGTCAGATGCAGTTAGTAAAATTTTTTTATTATTATTTAGTAGGAAGTCAGCTGTAGCTATTCCACTACCTCTATTTGAGCTAATTGTTGCGGCGTGATTATAGATTTCAACTGCGTGAGCATTACTTACTTTAATGGCCTCATCAGACGATAATGAATACCACTCTGGATGAGCTATTGTTACAAATGCTCCAGTCTCTATGATTCTATTAAGTAGTTCATCTACTGTTTCATTATCAGATGCAATTTTGAAATCTAAAGGCAAACCGTTAGCAACAAGGTGCCACAAGCCAGCTCTGTCGTACTTTTTTCCTTTTACATGAATTTCAGCGCTTGGAATTGTAATGAAATCTTTAAAATTAAAATCAGAAACATCATTTACACTTTCTGCAGCAAATCTCTTGTCATGCCATAAATGATCAGAAAGACATGTAAAATCATAGCTATATGATTTGTAAAACTCAATCACATTTTTTGGTTTAAGCAGTCCGTCAGAGTAATCGCTATGTCCATGCAAATTGCCTTTGTAAAATTTTCCACATTTATCAAATGGTTTTAATTTCATACTATCCCCTTTTTTAGAAGATCATTACGAAATAATTTTTCATTTTTTTAACAAATTTTTTAATAAAAAGTTAAATTTCAATTACCAGAATTTCCACCATGGCTTATCTTTTGTACCATTAGAAGAGTTTATATCTTTTAGAGGTTCGATATCTTTTTTAACAGTTTCTAATCCACCTGTACCACTTTGGCCAAATTTTTCAGAGGCAGCTTTTTTTGCGATTTCATATGCTTCTGTTAATTTTACTTTAGCTTCCTCAGGTTTTTTTTGTGCACACATTTCAAAACCTTCAAACAGCATTTTTTCGACTGTATCAGCGTCAGATTTATCTATTCTAGGTAACTCTAATCTTATTCTGGCTCTTAACATAAGAAGGTTAACATCATCACACTTATCTATAAGTTTTTGAAAAATTTCTTCTGTATTAATTAATGTTCCAGCTTCCTGAGAAGACACCTCATTGCTTATATTTTTTGTATCTTTGCTTTGAGCTTGAACAAGTACTGGGTAAATTAAAAAAACTATTATTAAAATATATCTATTCATAGTAACTCCTTTATTTTTTATCCTCTATACCAATTAATAATCTTCTTAGTTTGGCTGACATAGTATCAATGCACATTACAGCAACTAAAACTAAAATTGCCATGTAAGCAACGTTTTCAAAATCATTTCCAGTCATTAATGCCCCAAGGAAATGTAAGCCTATACCTCCAGCACCCATTGCCCCAATAATTACGGCAGCTCTTGTGTTGGACTCTAAGTAATATAAACTTTGTGAAATGAAAATTGGTAGTATTTGTGGGATGATACCAAATCTATGTTGAAGAACTTTATTTGCACCAGTTGACTGGATACCTTCTTTATCTTTTTTATCAGTATTTTCTATAGCTTCAGACATTAATTTACCAAGAGTACCTGTGTCTGTAAATGCGATTGCAAAAATTCCCGTAAAAAGTCCAGGACCAAAAGCTCTAAGGAATATTAAACTCCAAATTAACATATCTATTCCGCGAAGCATGTCGAAGAGTCTTCTCAGAAAAAACCTTATTGAGGAAAGTGGAGTAACATTGTAAGCAGCAAGAAAAGCTAGTGGAAGACCAACCATTGAGGCAATTAATGTTCCAAGAATGGCCATTAATAATGTTTCAACCATGGCGAATAAAACGGTGTTGTGGTGCCAAATTTCATTTTCTAAAAATTCATTTACAACAAGATTAAAATTTGAAATTTTTGGATCCACTCTGTCTTCATTAAACATAAGTGATATGGCGTCAAAAAATCCCTTTCCGACAAGAGGGCTATCGAAATCAAACCAAAAATATTTCCATCCTAACTCGTATCTATGAACTTCGACTTTTGATCCATATACCTGAAGCCTTTCATATAAAGAAGGTCTCACTTCAACCTTGTTTTCTGTTGCACGCATCCAACTTGGCAACATACTTTCCTTTCCAACATACCCATCAACATAAGGTTTACCATTTTTATTAAGCTTAAAAATGAATGGTTCATTGATATTAGGAAAATTTCTCATTTCCACTCTATTAGGAAAGAAAACAAACTGACCACCATTATCAAAGTTAACAATTGTAGATTGATTATTTTTATTTCTAATAAGCCAAGTGGGATCATCTTTATAAACATGCCTGTGACCACCCTCAAATCTTACGTCAATTTTCTGAGGATCTTTCCAATTCATTTTTATATGATCTTTGTGAGCGTAAATATCTAACATAAACATAGACGCTCGATCTTTATTCCACTTTTTAGCTAAGTTAGGTAGATCAAAGTGTAATATTGACCCAATTAAATAAACCAGAAACACAAATCCAGTTATAATAAGAATTCTAATATGTTTTTTATGTTTTAGATCAACTGCATCAATAACATTTTGATTTAATACTTGCTCCATTACTTATTGTCTCCAATTAATCTACCCCTAAGAAATCTGGAGAAATAATCTAAGGAAATTATAGTTATAACTAATAAAAACATAATAGCTATAATTTCGTCTCCATATCTAAACTGAATTACAGCAGACAATGCTTCTCCAATACCTCCAGCACCTACAAAACCAAGGATGGTTGACGCTCTTACATTAATTTCTAACCTCAGAAGGGTGTATGAGATAAATAAAGGTACTACTTGAGGAATAACTGCAAATCTAACTCGTTGCCACCAACTTGCTCCACAAGATTGTAATCCTTCAATTGGTTTGTTATCAGCATTTTCAATAGCTTCAGAGAATAATTTTCCTAGAGCTCCAGCAGTATGAATTACTATTGCAATAACTGCAGGTAATTCTGATTTTCCCATCAGATACAAAAATATCATAGCAATAACCAACTCAGGGAATGATCTCAGAATATCCATGGTTCTTCTAGATAAAGTAACTATATATTGGTTTTTAATTAAATTTTTACTTGCAAACAGGCTCAAGAGAAGAGCAAAAATTGCCCCGAATAGTGTTGAAAAAAAAGCCATGTTTATTGTTGATATTAAATCTGGAAGATATTTGAATACATATGCATACCATCTCCAACCAGACTCAAATGCTTCTTTGAAGAGATCAACAGGGTAGTCAAAAAATTTACTCAATCCCCTTTGAAAGCTTCCAGCATTATTTTCTTCTGCTATTGTAAGTCCACTGGAAAGAAGAAATAAAATAGCTAGAATGCTTATGAAAGAATAAATTAGTCTTTTAAAAGCCATGGCTTTTAGGTTTTTCTCAATTGTCTCAAAACCTAAAATATTGTCTGAATACATTATATTTCCAACTATAATATTATTATTGATTGAGTTAATAAAGTATGCAAAAGACAGCTAGACACTGTCTTTTGCATGAAAGTTAATTAGCCTTTTTTCTTCTTGGCTTCTAATTTTGCTTTTCTAGCTTTTACGATCACTTCATAGAAACTATGATCAACTGGAACCCAAGCTTTTACAATACCATTTGCAACATCTTCACTGCATTTTGGATCATTTTTGTGTATCCATTGCTTCATTCCAACCATAACGTCTCTAGCTTCTTGTGGTAATTTCTTTGGCATTACAATTGGGCCATTAGGAATTAACTTTGATGACCAAACCTGAACAAGGTCATCCATATTTAAGATACCTTTATCAACCATTTTTCTTAAATTACCAGATGAGTATCCTTCTTCCCATTTACCAACACCAGATACCCATGTAACACCTGCATCAACGTCACCATTTAGCACAGCTAATACGTTGTTTTCATGACCACCAGAAAATTGTGTCTTTGAGAAGTAAGTATCAATATTAACGTTATATAATTCTGGTAATTCAATAGATGGAATTAGATATCCAGAAGTAGAATTAGGATCAGCAAAACCTAATTTTTTTCCTTTAAGGTCATCTAGGGATTTTATACCAGAATCTTTTCTCGCTACCATTACAGAATAATAACCAGTGTCACCAGTAGGTTGCATTCTAGTTAATATAGGTACAACCGCATTAGGGTCTTGTAGATAAATTCCAGCATAACCAGAAGAACCAAACCAAGTGTAATCAAGGTTACCACCAAGCATTGATTCCATGGTTCCAGCATAATCCTTAAAGGTAAACATTTTAGCTGGGACATTATATGCTTTTTCAACATAATCTTTTAGGCATCCATTTCGTGCAATGATATCCTGGGATGCTTCATCTCCAAGAAATCCAATTCTGAATTCAGGCTGAAACTTACTAAGATCCATTTTGGGTCCATCATATTTTTTGTCTGCATTAGCTGCAGAAACCATTAAGAAAGCGGTCAGTACAGCTAAAAAACTATATAATTTTTTTAACATTTATATTTCTCCATTAATTAAAGTTTAGTCCTCTATTTTTCATAAGTTTATGCAGTCTTCTTAAAATCTGCACTCTCCAATGAAACTGATGTCATAGTGCCTTCAAAAGCTTCGTCGGCTTCAGCACCATAAATTTCTCTGGCCTTCTGATTTGTTAGTTTTGATGGCAAATCATCAAAGACTATTTCTCCGTTCTGCATACCAATAATACGATCACAATACTGCTTTGCAGTATCAAGAGTATGTAGGTTACAAATCACAGTGATATTTTGTTCATCGTGAATTTTTCTAAGCGATTCCATAACAAGTCTGGCATTTAGAGGATCCAATGATGCTATAGGTTCATCTGCAAGGATTAGTTTAGGGTCTTGCATCATAGCTCTACATATTGCAACTCTCTGTTGCTGACCACCAGAGAGAGTTTCAGCTCTTTGTAGAGCTGTTTGCATCATACCAAATTTATTTAATAAGTTTAGTGCTGCATGTCTTTCTTCTGATGTAAAAAGTTTTAAACTAGCACGCACAGTAGACATTTCATTTAACTTGCCTAGCATCACGTTTGTTAGCACATCCAACCTTGGAACAAGATTAAACTGTTGAAATATCATGGCACAATTTTTTTGCCATTCGAGTTTATCCTTTTTCTTAAAATCTAATATATTTTGATTTTGGAAAAGAATTTCACCTGAGGTGGCATCAGTTAGTCTATTTATTGTTCTTAATAATGTAGATTTACCTGCACCTGATCTTCCAATAATTCCAATCATTGAGGAATTTTCAACATTTATTGAAACATTATTAACGGCTTTAACTTGATCAAAATATTTTGAAATATTAATTATTTTAAGCATAAACAATCTCCATGATTCTTTACTTTTTGATCTATAAATATTTCAGTTTTGTTTAATTTTTATTTCTAAATTATTAAACAAAATTTTATTTATTAATTTCAATAGGTTAATGGAAATTAAAAAAATTATTTCAAATTCTAATTTTAAATAAATAATTAAAAAAAAATTTGTTTTTGAAAATTAGAGAATCACCTTGTTAATTTTTCCAATTTAAAACAAAGTTTTTTTGTTCATCTGTATCAATTGATCCTGGTCGATATTTTCTTATATATTGAACAGCATCTTTTGTGGATATTCCTAATTTAGCCAATAATAATGATGCGATTGTACCGGTTCTACCTAATCCTGCCTTGCAATGTATTATAATATTTTTTTCTTCTTTTAAAAATCTTTCTAAATCTGAGAGAAGTAAATTTAACTTCAATAGTGAATTTTTGGTAGGTATATTAAAGTCAATGATTGGAAAATGAAACCAAACGAAATTATTTAATTTAATTTCCTTTATTAAATTATCACATCCAAGTGATTTTAATTCTGATATTTCTAAAAGTGATACAATAATATCAATGTGATGATTTTTTAAAATTTTTAGTGTGTTCTCAATTCTAATCTTTTGGTTATTAGAGTCTAATAGGGTACCAGGACAACCACATAACCCTAATTTTCCAAAATTTTGAGAATAATGAAATTTGCTAAAATAAATATCTTTTAATGGTATCCATGTAATTAGATCATCTTTTTGTAATTCATATGTTAAATTAACTACCATAAAATTAAGTATACAGTTATTGATTACAAAAATATTAAGCTCAATATTACTGAACGGACTCTATTTGCAATCTTATATTGTTTTCTTTTCTTAAAGGAAAAGCTTAATTTTACTAAGTGTCTCCTAATACTCAGATTGTTTGTAGGAGTATTAATATTGAGATTAGGTTAATCATTTCAAACATGGTATCATAAATTCTTGCTGAAATCAGAAAGTGCTAGTATTGGGCATCACATATAACCCAAATGAAATTGCCATTGTAGTTGCTTTTACCTTTTTAATTGCTGGCATTATAAGATGAATTAAGGTATTGGTCTTTCAACTACGGTTATAACCATCATGACATTTTTTGTTTCACCGTTGCTAGCTTTAGGATTAAATTTAGTGCCAACGACTGTGGCAAATATTTGGCAATTTAGTTAGTCTGATAACCCTAAGAAAATAATAATTAAATATTTTTATTTAATTCTTACAAATTATTTAGAATTTTTTTTCAAAATTATGAATTAAGGGTTTTTAAAGAAACTAAGTGCTTCAGAAAGTACTCTAAAGTTATTTTTTGATAATAAAATAGCGTTTTTAAAGTAGGAGGCTGCAATTTCATTATTCCCTAGCTTCACCTCTAATTTTCCTAAATTTAAATTTACAGCTGCTCTTTGACATAGCTCAATGTTCAAGCATTTTAAATAATCAGCCTTTGCATTCTTATAATCACTAATAAAGAAATATGTATTAGCCCTATTAATTAAACTCTCTACAAGGTAACTGTTAGGTATATCTTTACTTTTAATATTAATAGAAAGTAGATTTATAACACCTTGGTAATCTTTTAATAGAAACTTTTCTTTAGCTGCTTCTACATTTTGAACAAAATTAATTTTGTTTAATTTACTAAAATTGTCGTTAGTGGGTAATGCTGCTAAGACTACATAATTAAGACTAATAAATAAACAGATTGAGAAAATAAATCTAAGAATCATGAAGTTATCAAATTTGTTGCAAATATATTACAATAATATTAAATTTTTATGACAAATCAAGTTTTTAATTTTGATGTAAACATTCTGGGAAAAAAATAATCGACAACTTCCCCGTTTTTAAAAACTGGTGATTTAAAATTATTTTCGGAATATTCTATAATAACAACACCACAAGTCACTAAGTTAACAGGTAACTTATTATAACCTTTAGTTGATAATTGATACATTAATGAATTTAAAATAGGATTATGACCTATTACAACCACGGTGCTAAATCCAAGCACTTTGGAGGTTAATTTTTTTTTAATCTGATCTATTGATGCATGATATAAATCTTCTTCAATCGATAAAAAATTGTCTTTATTGTCCCAATTTAAAAATATATTTTCGTAAGTTAGCTGTGCCCTTAACGCTGGAGAGATTAAAAACAAATCTGGTTTATCTATTCTTTTTTTAAGTTCCTCAGAAATAACTTTACAAGAATTATAACCTCTTTTGTTTAAACCCCTTTGAAGATCGTTTACGTTACCACTCCAATCGGATTTAGCATGACGTATTAATATTAATTTAGACATTTAACATTAAAATTTTATCATTATTTGAAATGATTAATTATGTAATTTGATTTTTTTATTTTAAGTATTTTTAAATATCAAAAGCACATATCAAGCATTCAAATAAATATATATACCTAATAAATAGTACCATAAATATTTTTCTATGAAATTACAATAAATATCAAGCTGATTTCCATAAAGTCAATTGTCATTTCAATAATTGAACCCTGGTCCGTGTTCCATGGACTACGGTCAATGGGCAGACCACCCACTGACCATTGACCATTGTTGATTAGGAAAAGGGTGCAGTAACCTCCCCCACTTTAAAAATTTTTTGGGACAAGATTATAATTTATCTATTTATTGATTGAAATTAAAAACTTACGTATTACTTCATCTGACATCCTATCTTCATTACAATTAAATCTTTATAAAAATTTACAATCAATTAAAATTTTATCAAAAGTTCAAAAGTAAGCTTATCATTTGATAAGACTAAATTAAAATCTTAGGTTAAAATTAGTGAAAAAGAACTTAATAAAAATAGCATATTCATTTGCAGAGGAACGCCACTATGGTCAAGTAAGAAAAGGAAATAAAGGTATTCCTTATTTTGAACATATTAAAGAGGTTGTAGCACTTGTAAAAATTTCATCAACAAAAAAAAATGATTCGATCATTATAGCATCTTACCTTCACGATGTTGTTGAAGATCGCAAAGCAACAAGAAAAGAAATTAAAGATTTATTTGGACACGATGTTGTTGAACTAGTTGAAGAAATGACAGATAAACCCTTCTGTTCTGAAGCCGAAAGAAGATCAAATCAAATAATGGCGGCTAAAATTATGTCAATTGACGCCTCCTTAATTAAACTTGCGGATAAAATATCTAATATAGAGAATTTATTTCATGACCCGCCTATATCTTGGAGTAAAAAAGAAATAATTGATTATATAAAATGGGGTCAAGAAGTTGTAAACAATTTACCATATAAAGATATGAAATTAATGAAACGCTTTGATAAAATTTGTTTTCAACTTAATAAAAAATTATCTAGTAACTAAAACAGCTTTAAAATAAAGAACGTAATATTTTTTTAATATTTGTTAAGTATATTATGCTTAAGGAAGGAGTTTATATGCTTTTTCATCTTAAATATACGCATAGTGCAGAGAGTTATTTAAAAATAATAAAGAAACAAGTGAGATTTTTAAAAATCGTCTTCGTAAAGCAAATGAGTATGGAGTAACAATTAAATTCAATGTTGGTAACTCACTCGAACATGCAATTTTTATGCTTATAGAAACTGATACTGCTGAGGGTGTTCATGAATGGCTGGACCCTATAGTTGATTTAGGCCATATCGAACTTACGTCAGTAATTGAAAAGAAGCTTTGATAGAAATAAAAATAATATATCTTATTCACCAAGAAAAATGGTAGATCTACTTTAAACTTTACACAACTTAACCATTGCTAAATAATTGGCAGATTACCTTTTAAAAGTATATTGTTTAAATAAAAGAAAATTATGAAAGCTCTAATTTTAAAATATATAAACATAGAAAATTTTAATTTTAAATCAGTTTGGACTATAGTTTTGTTATTACCATTATTGGTATTTATCTTTATTCCAGATGATTTTAGCTCAATTATTACTTTTGCATCGAAAGCTTTGATGGGGACTATCCCTTTTATATTATTTGCAGTTAGTTTGGTAGCCTATTTAAAAGCAAGTGGTGCTGAAAGTTTAGTATCAAAAGCATTTAAAGGTAAAGAAATAAAAACTATTTTTATTGCAACTCTTGTTGGTGGACTTGCTCCCTTCTGTTCATGTGAAGTTATCCCATTTATAGCAAGTATGCTTGCTTTGGGTGTCCCACTTTCAGCTGTAATGGCTTTCTGGTTGTCATCCCCATTAATTGATCCTCCAGCATTATTAATCACTGCAAGTGCATTAAGTTGGGATTATGCAATTGCGAAAACAGTATCAGCTATGGCAATTGGATTAATTGGTGGTTTTGGTATTTATATTTTATCAAAATTTGGAATGTTCTCTAATCCACTAAAACAGCTAAATGGATCTGGATGTGGGTCTTGTTGTGTTACTAAAGACCCTTTTAATCAAAAACTTGAATTAAAATTTTGGAATAATGCTTTAAGAATAAATATCTTCAAAGAAGAATTTAGATCAAACGGATTATTTTTATTGAAATGGTTATCTCTGGCTTATCTAATTGAGGCATTAATGGTTCAATACCTTTCAGCACAAGTTATTGGAAATTTTTTGTCTGGTGATGGTTTGTCTTCAATTATAATAGGTGCGTTTGCTGGGGTGCCAGCTTATTTAAATTCATATGCAGCCCCTGCAATTGTATCTGGACTAATCGAACAAGGATTAAGTTCTGGAGGTGCTATGGCATTCTTAGTTGGTGGTGCAATAAGTTCAATTCCTGCAATGACAGCCGTTTGGTCTTTAGTTAATCGCTCAACATTTATTGCTTATCTTGTATTTGGTTTTGGTGGGGCTATTTTATGTGGAATAGCTTTTCAAATTTATATGAATTTTTAACTTCGATCTTTATTTTGCCTGAGATGATAAGAGATATTGATTAACCTACATAAATATTCCATGGACTACGGTCAATGGGCAGACCACCCACTGACCATTGACCATTGTTGATTAGGAAAAGGGTGCAGTAACCCCGGACCCATGGGCTGTGTCTACTGTAGACAAGGTTGTAGACAAGCTTTTTATCATTGACGGACTCAATGTATTTGCTAAGCTATTGATATTGTTGGAGTTTAGATAAAACCATTGCTCTGGTTAGGCATCACACCTCATCTCGAGCGCGCCACATTTAATTTCACTCTCATATTCAAAAATTGAAATTTAATTTATAAGTAATTATTGTTATATTTATAGCTTAAAAGTGGGGGTACCCAAATTGATAAAATATTACATAGATAAATAGCTTTATTTTTTATATTGCTCAATCTGTTTCAAGATAAACATTATTTTTTTGCGTTTCCACTTTTAAAATATATTATATACCTATACTAAAACTAAGTTTGCAATAAAAATTAAAATGGCTACAAAATTCGAAAAAGAACATAGAGAATTCGTTGAATTTAGAAAAAATTTAGCCGTTCGAGATGCAGCAAAAGCATCTATTAAGCAAGCAAAAGCAACACAAGAAATAGCTCAAGAGACAGCTAAACAAACAAATTTAATTAGAGAAACTGAAGCTCTAAAACAACAGGAAATTTTGAGAAAGAAGGAAATCGAAGAAAGAATAAGTGATATAAAAAAAGTTGTAGCAAAATTAAGCTTTAAAATATCTGATGTTGATTCATTAGAAGGCAATCAAAAAGCTGAAGCATTTTTTAACATTGACCAAGAATTTAAAGAAAATGTATCTAAATATCGTGAAGAACTTGTTGATTTAGGAGAAATAACTTCAATTGAAAAACTCATTGAATTTGAAAAAAAACTTAAATCTATCAGAACTTCAATTTATAAAAACCCCAAATGTTATAACTATATTCAACTAAAAGAAAATTCGCTAGAACTTAATTATTTAATTAAAGAAAAAGAAACAATTGAAAATAAAATTGTTGATTTAAATAATAGCATTAAAGGTAATATTTCTTTTAAAAATATGCTTGAAGAAAATTATTGTAATTTTTTTAATATTAGTAGTGAAGAATTTAAAAACAGAATTAAGGAAAACAAAATTGAATTTCCTAAATCTGGATTTTTTATTGTGCTTATTAGGCGATTTCTCTTGGCTAGTGGATTTTTTTTACATTTAGCATTTTTAACTCTAATCAATGATCCTAGATTTCAAGAGATCATACCTGGAATAATTCTTATAACTGTTTTAACAATTTTAGTTTATTTTTTTGTTGGAAGAAAAACAGCTTCAAAAAGATCAAAAATTTCAAAGCTTGAGGGTGAGTATGTAAAATTTAAAGCTTATGAAGAAAAGGAGAAAAATAATTTATTGTATTTAGAGGAAAGTAATAATTTTTTAAAAGATATCACAAAAAAAATTAATTCTCTTGAAACAGAATTAGCCGAATTAAAAAAGAAAGCTACTCAATATGGAAATAATATAAATGAAATTATTTAAAATAAGAATAATTACATAAATTTTATTAACCCAGATAACCAAATTTAAAACCCTGAAATCTAGATAAGAAATATCTGTGATTAAATTAACATTTAATTTTTAATCATCAAAGTATGAGCAAGTGTAGTTTACTAATTCTAAAACCTTTACTTTAAATGATGAATTTTTGGGAACATTAAAATCCATACCATGACTTATCAATTTCCAATCATTATCATCTTTAAGTTTTAAGTTTAGTTTTCCAGATATAATTTCCATAAGTTCTCTTGATTCAGTATTAAATTCATATTCACCGGGCAACATAACTCCCAATGTTTTTTTTGAACCATCATTTAAAAATATATTCCTACTAACAACTTTACCTTCAAAATAAACATTCGCTAATTTATCAACATTTACATTTTTATAATTTTCCATAAATACCTATACCCCTTTTTTTAATCACTTATTTGATAAACCCAAAGTTTAAAATTTGCTTAATTATTATTCACCTTTAAGCAATTTTAAAAATATTAATTGTTTTTATAACTTATTTTTGAAAAAATAATATGGATAATCAAAAGGAAATTTTATGAAAGACTATATGGTAGCACATACATTTAAAACAGAAGAATTAAGAGACCAGTATTTTGAAATGTCAAGTGGCATGACTGAAGACGACATAAGAACAAATATGAAGAATAATAATGCTAGTTTTCAAATGAATTGGAATAATGAAAAAAATGATATGATTATGTATTGTTGGTGGAAAGCAAAGTCACCTGATGCAATTATTGAGACTTTAGGTGAAATGGCTAATATGTTTGATAATGACATTAAAGAAATGCCCAATATCATAAATGTTTCAGACTAAGAAAGGATTTTTATGAATACTCTTATTATTGCAAAAATGAGTAAAGTTACTTTCGACGAATGGAAAGTTAAATTTGACGAAGACTCAGAGGTTCAATCCAAAATGATGAGAAACACTAGAGTTGGTAAGGTTGACGATAATACTGCAATGGTGTTTACTGAAGTTTTTAATCCTGAAATGGTTCAAGAATTTATGAATTCAGATGATTTTAAAAAGATGGAAACTAACCTTGGACTTTCACACGAGGTTTATAAAGTTGAAAAAATAAGTTAGATATTAGTATGTAAAATTTTTAGTCATTATATTAGATTAAATGTCAATTATACCTGAATTCATTTTACTAACTGGACAATTAAATAATGAAAAATAAATTTGTAATACGCTCAATTAATAATATTGACGAAAGTCTCTGTGTAGATATATTCCGAAGAGAAGACAATACTTTCGGATTTGATGAGTTTAGAAGAGAAAAAGAAACAAATGAAGGTTGGTATAAAATTCACCCATATGGACACAATATTTACTTAACCGAGCAGGAAGCATACAATCACGCTTATAAAAATATTCTCTGGTTAAATTACAAAAATTAATTTTTTAAAATTCTGTTTATGAATTTTTTGTTAGCAATTATTGTTTTTCTAAATGCACTTTCATTAAACTCCATGCATGATTGACCTTTCCCATCCCTATATTGAACCTCCGTACATATTTTGGGACGATTTTTGAGAAAAGGTAAATCATAACCATGATATGCATTTTCATACTCATTAAACACCACAGGAAAATTGTTCTGATCTAATTTACTTAATGTATCTTTCCAACAGAAATATCCTGATAAAGGATTACCATCATTCCCATCTAATTTTCCATAGTTAATTAAGACTGGAACATCAAATGATTTGATATTCTGATAACAACCATATGTGTAGGGATAGGTAAGAATAGCACCTATAATAAATATATCTTCAGGTACTTGAATTTTGTTTGGTTTTGAAATAAAAGGTAACACCATTCCTGCTCCTGCAGACCATCCGATTAAAATAATTTTTTTTCTATTAATTTTAGGCTTATCCTTTAAGGTTTTTAAAAGATTAATTAAATCTTTTTCTCTCCATTTTTTTCCATCGGAAGTTTTAGGGAAATTTCGAAATTTTCTACCATATTCACCCCTTGCAGAATAATGGTCTAAAACAATTGCAGCACGACCATTTCTAGTCGCTCCCTCTGCTTTTTTATGATATGTAACCGAAGGTCCACCCTTTCCATGACTCATTATTACGACTGGAAATGGTCCATCTCCACTTGGATAATAGAAATCTGCTTTATAAGCTTTTGTAAAACCAATTTTTGGAATTAAAGTTATTATTAAAATAAAAATTAACAACTTCTTCAATTTTGACCTCGTTAAAACAAAGTTTGAGATATATACTAGCACATATTTGACACAACAAATAGGGCATTGTTATAAATGAGTATATTTTGAAGAATTTATAAATGGGTGCGATTATGTATACAAGAGTTCATACTTTCAAATTTCAAAACAAACTTGCAAAAAGTTCAATGTTAGAAACCATTAGACAATTTACAGATACTCTTTTTGATAAAGGACTCCAAATGAGGCTTTTCATAGATATTAATGACACAACGTTAAATGTAGTTAACGTTTGGGATAGCGAAGAAAATTCTGCTAAAATTCAAAAATCATTTAATGACAATTGGAAAGATATGAAAGATATGGGTATAAACATTAGTATTACTGGTGGTAAAACAACAGCAACTTATTCTGATAAAACCAACCTATCACTCATGACCAAAAAAAATGTATAAATTCCTAAAAATTAAAAAAAAAGTATAAAAAAAGTATTTTATAAAAATTGTTAAAGCGTGAGAGAATTAATATTTTAATCAAAAGTTATCTTATCTGTAATTTTATTGAATAGAATAAAAATGAATGTAAAAGAAATATTGAATAAACTAATACTCAACCTAAAAGAATTAGATAATGTTCTCACTTTCAGAATTCTTGAAATAGGTGCACTAAATTTAGGCAAAAAAGAAAAATTTTATGATTTATTAAATTACTTTCCTAATTCAGAAATCATAGGTTTTGAAGTAGATAAAAACATATGCAAAAAAATGAACAGCGTCTCAAAAATTGGTGTTAAATATTTCCCTTTTGCAATAGGTAAAAAAAAAGAAATTAGAAAATTTTATGAGACGAATCACCCAATGTGCTCATCTTTATATAAACCAAATCATAATCTCCTCTCGCTTTATAATAATATGGAAATTTCTTTCCTCAAAGAAGAGAGTGAAATTGAAACTATTGACTTAGATACTTTCGTTTCAGAAAATAAAATTGGTAATGTGGATTTTTTAAAAATAGACGTTCAAGGTGCTGAATTAGACATATTCAAGGGAGCTACCAAAACATTAAAAAATTCACTATTTATAATTTCAGAAGTAGAGTTTTTAAAAATCTATGAAAACCAACCTCTATTTGGAGATGTATCTAATTTTTTGTCAGATAATGATTTCATGTTTCATAAATTTTTGGGAATGGGGGGAAGAAGTTTAAAACCACTCATATTGAATAATAATAAAAACTTTCCTTCACAACATTTATGGTCTGATGCAATTTTTATTAAAAACGTTTTAATGATAAAAAAATTAACTTCAAGAGAAATCTTAAAGCTAAGTGTTATATCTATTTTATATGAATGTTTTGATCTTGGTTTCTTTTGTTTAAATATTCATGATGAATTATTTAAAACAAATTATACAAAAATATTTATGAAGTAGTTCTTTTTCTATAAAAAACAAAAACATACCTAATCATTTTTTTTTCATTAAACTTTTAATACTCGAAACAAAAGCAGTTTTATCAATCATATGTTTTAATTTTACAGCAGCAATCTTATCTTCTAGATTTTTTGAATTATCAATATAAGAATTTATTAAATCTTCATTTCTTGATTTTGCTTTTTGTTCTTCTTTTAATTTTTTTAATTTTATTTTTTCTTTATTCATAAGTAATAAAGTTAACATATTCTATTTTTTCATGTAATAAAAAATTTTTACTAAGTTATGTAGAAGTTTTTAATTTAGAAACTATATGTGTTAAATGAGAAAAGAATTAAAATTTTTTTTTGTAATAATATTATTTTATATAATTTTAAAAGGTTATATATTTTTTTTTATCAATCCTTCTATTTATTTAAATCCATAATTTTGTTGATTATGAATTACTTAAATAATCTTAAATTTTAATTCAAGTCTCTTAAATTCAATTGAAATATTAAACTTTTTTTAGTTTATATTTGTAGTAAATAACTTTATTGTTACTTTGAAATTTATGGTCTTTTATTTAATAATTATATTTATTTTATTTTTTGCTCCTGTCATTTGGTTAAATTACGTTTTTAAAAAAAATGATAAAATATTGGAGAATATGCCTTTTAATGGATTAGAATTTGGTAATAATGTTTTAAGTGAACTTGGACTTAAAAATGTTAAAATTGAAAAGTCAATAGCAGGCGATCATTACGACCTTTTAGAAAAAAAAGTTAAAGTAAATGAAACAAGATTAACTAATAAAAGCCTTACTGCTATTTCTATAATTTGTCATGAAATTGGACATGCAATTCAACATCATGAAAAATATAAGCCATTGGAGCAAAGAACTAAACTAGTTAAAAGTACAGCATGGATTACTCAACTTGGTAGTGGCTTATTATTGATGGGCTTACCCATGATATTTACAATAGGTTCCTTTCCATTAATTAAATTATGTCTAATTTTAGTCCTTATTTCTCTTGGAATTGGAGTTATAGTTCATCTAATTACTCTTGAGGTAGAATTGGATGCAAGTTTCAAAAAAGCTTTACCAATATTAAAAAAAAAGGTTCCAGAAGAATACCACCAAGCTTGCCATTCAGTGTTAAAAGCTGCTGCATTAACATATGTAATTGGTGTGATAAGAAATTTTATTTCACTCAGATTTATTTGGTTATTACTTTCTAGAATAAGATAGTAAATTCTTTTAATTAAAAATTATTTACAAATAAAAATAATATTTACCTAATCTAGTGGTATTTTAAAAGCTAAATTATACGGAAAACTTAATATGTTACTACTAACAATAGATTTTATCATTTTTTTTCACTTTGTAATTGTAATTTTTATAACATCATTACTTGTTTTAATACCATTAGGATATAAACTTAATTGGAAATTGTTACAGAATAAAACTGTTAGAAAAACTCATTTAGGATTAATGTCCTTTGTGACTTTTGAAGCAATAATAGGTATGACTTGCCCTCTAACGATGGTTGAAAATTATCTGAGTGGTATGTCACAAAATGAAACATTCATCTCCTATTGGCTTGGCAAAGTAATTTATTGGAATTTTCCTTCTATATTTTTTACAATTATTTATTGTTTATGCTTGACCTGGATAATATTAATGTGGAGGATTTTTCCTCCAAAAAAATAAGTGTTTTTAAAGTTAAATATTTTAACATATTTTTTATTATTTACTTAATTTGACATGTTAGTTATCCAAATTATATAATATGACTTATTTCATAAACTATAAAGTAAGCATTGAATAAATGACAAAAAAATTTATATCAAAACAAGTAATGATAATTTTAATTTTTGGTTTGTTTTTTATTAAACCATCTAATGCTGAAGATTTTAAAGACTTGTTTGGTCTAAAAATCTATGAAAATACCATTAAATATTTTCCAAAAAACTTTATTAAATCTAATAAATTTAAAAATAAAGAGACCTTTAAAGGTTTTTATGACATTGAAATAACCTCAGAAATAAGTGACAAAAACCCATTTCTGTCCAAATATTGGATTGTTGTTGATGAATCAAATGTAATTCAACAAATTTCAGCTGAGGAGCAAATTTTGGATTTAAAGAAATGTAAAGATTTCAAAAACCAATTGGTAAATATTTTTCGTACAAAATACAATTTTAAATTTGAAGAAAAAAACTTTACGCATAAAGACTTCTATACTCATTTTCATTTTACAAATGTTGACAACAATAAAATGCTTTACATAAAATGTGTTAACAACTTTATTGAAAAAAATGTCACACTTTTAATATCTTTCGAGTCCAAACAATATTTGAATAGAAAAAAAGAATATTACGAAGCTGGATTTTAATTTTTTTCTGCTAAATAAAACCTCTTTTTTGTCGTAATTTTTATAGAAGGTGTAATTATGATTAAATTTAGCTCTGTGTTTATTTTTTTATTTTTGTTATCAAGTTGTTTTCACAATAACAACCAAGCTAATTTTGAGCCTCTAAAAAATAATATTGGTTCAAAAGTAACAGTTAAACCAAAAGTAATTGTGGAAAGTGCATATGAAGGTTTTTATATTAACGAAAAACTACAGGCAGAACTGAATAAGATAGAATTTGCCTCTTCGAGGTATCTTAAAGGTAACAAAGACTGTTTAACACTAATTAGAATTAACATTTCGGGTAGCATAGATTATCATCAACTTATTCAAACTCTTAGAAAAAGAACATATGACATTGGCGGAAATGCTATTGGTGTTTATGACTATCAAGAAAGAAGAAGAGTTTTAGTGAATCAACATGGATATGAAATTGAAAAAGATGAAAAAACTAATTACTTTTTTAAGCCCAAAGAATTCAAGTACGTTTTGGTTAAAGATAACCAAAAGTTAGCAAAAATTACAGCAGATATATTTAAATGTAAACAGAAAGTTAGCTAATTGGGTGCGTGCTTAAAATATGCATAGCAACTGCTGTTCCACTTATTGCTGATCCAATCATTATAGCTCTGTCTCCCCATTGCATACCTACATAAATCCATCCGACTGAACTGATTAAGTAAGCCACCTGGCCATAAAGCAAATAAGATGCGCTTATCAAAAAAATACCAGAAACTGCTAAAATCATTGATACCCACTTAATATACCAATCTTTCGTTCCTGTTGGCGTGGTAGGCTTGACCTCATCATATTCAGCCTGTAATTCTTCTAACTCTTTTGCCAAACGTTTTTTTTCATTTGTCAATTCTCTCTGTAAACGGCCTGCTTTTGTTAGGGTTGAACCTGGGATCTCTTCAACATTTTGATGATTCACCAAATCAATTGTTTTTTCTGTCATGGCTAAGGACCTCTTTTTGATAGTTAAAAATTAATTAATTAAAAACTTTGTTTTTTCTATAATCCTTAAAAATATAAAAGCAAGTATTAATTACATGAAAATTAGAGTAATATAATTAAAATTAGAGGTTTATAATGAAATGGGGTCCAGGACAATTATTATACATACATATCGCTGACAAAGCTTCAGAGAATATGAAAGAGTTAAGCAAAGCAGAATTAATTGTTGGTAAAGGGATAGTCGGCGATAGATACTTCAAGGGTACAGGCAAATATTCAAATATCCCTGATATAAGAGATGTCACGATTATTGAAAAAGAAGTTCTGGATGCTCTACGGGAAAATCAACCCCCTATACAAGAAAAAAGTATTATTTTAGAACCACACGAGCATAGAAGAAATTTAACAACTCAGGGCGTACCGTTAAATTATTTAGTGAACAAACAATTTAAAATTGGTGAGGTAATTTTAGAAGGAGGTAGATTAAATTTCCCATGTAAATACCTGGCAGATTTATTAAAAAAACCTCTTTTACTTCCTCTTTACAACAGGTCTGGGCTTAATTGTAAAATTATTAAAGGAGGAACAATAAGAGTTAATGACGTAATAGAAGCTATTTAAGAATTAAAGATAATTAATAATGAACCCACATATACTTAGGGTTAATACACTTAACCACTGAGGAAACTTAAGAAAAAAAACAATTACTGCTCCAAGCAAAATTAAGAAATAATCATTTTTGTCATTCAATGTTGAAACTATGATTGGATCATAGAAAGCAGCTATTAAAAATCCAACAACACACGCGTTCACACCAATTAGACAACTTCTAACTTTACCAAAACTTCTTAGGAAATTCCAATAAGGCATAACTCCTAAAACCATCAAAAAAGAAGGCAAAAAAATCATTATTAAGCATAAACTTCCAACAAATATTTTACCAAATTCAAGGTTTAGTGAAGAACCAAGAAAAGCAGAAAAAGTAAAAAGTGGACCTGGTATTGCTTGTGCTAGACCGTAGCCAAAAATAAAAGTTTCTTCGTTGATTAGTTGAGAATTTAATATTTCATTTTTCAATAAAGGTAATACAACATGACCTCCACCAAATACTAAAGATCCTGTTCTGAAAAATTTATCTGAAATCTCAATTAACTTTATTTCATAAATATTAGCAATTAATGGCAAACATATAAAAATAGTAAAAAAAAGAGTTAAAAACATTATAGAGTTATAATTAATTTTAATTTTTTCTGATCTTATAAAGGAATGATCATTAAAAAAAAGTAGCCCTAAAATAGCTGAAAAAATTAACAACAAAAATTGAAATGTATATAAATCAAAAGCAATTAGAGTGATTAAAGTGCATAGAGCAATAAAGATTTTTTTAAAATCATTAAGGTAGTGCTTGCTCATGCCAATTATTGCTTGCAAAACGATAATCAAAACTACTGCTTTAATTCCTTGAAGAAAACCTGAGCTTACATATTCATTAAAATTTATATAACCAATAGCAAACATTATCATTATGATTGCTGAAGGAAGTGTAAAACCTAACCATGCAAAAAACGTTCCTAAGATACCCCTTTTTAAATATCCAATACACATTCCAACTTGACTTGATGATGGTCCAGGTAAAAAATTTGAAAAAGAAACAATATCTATATAAGTCTTTTCATCAAACCACTTTTTTTTAATTACAAAATTTTCTCTGAAAAAAGCAATATGAGCAATTGGACCTCCAAAGGAAGTAAGACCTAACATTAAAAATTCAAAAAAAATTAAAAAAAGAGATATTTTTTCTTTTTGATTATTTATCTTTTTTTTTTTCTTCATTATATTAATATCTGATTTTACGAACAGGATTTTTATGAATATTAATAAATATCACATTTTAATTATTACGTTTTTTGTTTGTTGTACAACATTTAGTTTTGCTCACGAAGGTGCAACTGGAATAATAAAAGAACGAATGGATAAATTCAAAGAGAGTAAAGCTATAATGCGAGAAATAAATAAAAGTTTTGCAAATAAAGATTTTAAAAAAATTCAAAATGGTGCGATTAAGTTGAATAAATGGGGTTTAGAAATGGGAAATTTTTTTCCTGAAGGAAGTAATACTTTTCCTTCAGAGGCTAACGAAAATATCTGGTTGGAACCTGACCAATTTAAGTTAGCAATTGATAATTTTGCTAAAGCAAGTAAATCTTTGTTAAAAATTTCGCTAGATAAAGATCTAGATAAAACTATTCAGGCATTTAGAACTGTTGCAGGGACTTGTAAAGGATGTCACAAGAAATTTCGTAATTAATTTTAATTATTTGGAGACCCCATGAAAGGAATAGTGTTTTTAGGTGACAAAAAGTTAGAAATACAAAATTTTGAAGACCCTCATCCAGGTCCAGATGATGTTATTATTGAAATAAAAGCTTCTGGAATGTGTGGAAGTGATTTAAAATTTTATAGAGCAAATTCAGGACCTTCCTCACTTGGTCTAGGCGGTTCAGATAAAAAAGTTATTGCCGGTCATGAACCGTGTGGTGTTGTAGTTGAGCTAGGAAAAAATATTTCAAAAGATTTCATTTCAATAGATACACGTGTTATGCAACATCATTATAGAGGATGCGGAACTTGTTCTCATTGTTCAACTGGCTGGCAACAACTTTGTGTTGAGGGTGTTGCAGAAGTTTATGGTGTAACTGGAAATGGGGCACATGCAAAGTATATGAAATGTCCTGCAAACACTTTGGTAAACTTACGTGATGATCTTTCATTTAAATCGGGAGCTGCAATTTCATGTGGTACGGGAACAGCTTGGGGTGCTTTAGAGAGACTTCTTCTAAGGGCAGAACATACTTTAGTTATATTTGGAATGGGGCCAGTTGGACTCTCAGCAGTTATGTTAGCTTCAAAAATGGGTGCAAATATAATTGCTATTGATATCAATGCAAAAAGGCTACAGAGAGCAAAAAATTTTGGAGCTAATTTTTTAATTAATCCCAACCAAGAAAAAGATGTTATTACCCAAATAATGGACTTAACTAATGGGTTGGGAGCTCACTGTTCTATAGACGCATCTTCTTCTCCATTGGCAAGAGCACAGTCTATAAAATGTTTGAGGACATGGGGCAAAGCATGTTTTGTAGGAGAAGGAGGCGATGTTAATATAGATGTAAGTAATGATTTACTTAGAAAACAAATTACACTTATTGGAAGTTGGACTTTTTCTAAGTATGGACAAGCAGAGTGCGCTGACTTTGTCGCTGAAAAGAAATTAAATATTGAAGATCTATTTACACACCAATGGTCAATAAATGAAGCTGAAGAGGCATATAAATTATTTGATCTTCAATCCGATGGAAAAGGAATAATCATACCCTAGTTTTGTGATATTTTTCTCCATGGACCATAATACAGACTGATCGCAATAAAAAGTCCATAAACCACTATAGAAAATGCAAAAACTATTAAAATATTTTGATAGTTAAGAGCATCATAATATTTTAAAAAAAGAAATAAAATTATAATAGTTATCAACCTTAAAAAAGTTCCCAAAACAGGCCATAAAAGAGTATTAAATGCTTGGCATACAAAATATAAACCAAGTCCAAGAGCAAAAAAAGGATAGAATATACCCACTATTGTCAAGTATTTCTCAGTAATTGAAATTACTTTTTCATTATTACTATATATTTCTGCCCATAAATTTGGTTTTAAAAAAAATATTATACCTATGATACTTACTAATATTACTGTTACCATAGTTCCTTTCCAAGCATACTCTACTGACTTTTTATATGCTCCAGCTCCATAATTAGTTCCAACTAAAGCTATTAGAGCTCCTCCTATACCAAATATAATCGGGACAAGGAGTAATTCTAATCTCAAGGCAATACCATATCCAGCAGACCAATCTTTACCAAAAAAACCAACGATAGCCAAAGATAAAAGTGAAATAGTAATAGTTAGAATTGACTGACAACCAGCTAAAGTTCCTGATCTCAGTAATGTGAAAAATCCATCAAATCTAATTATCTCAGAAAATTTAAATGTTAAGGGATGATTAAAAAAAATATAAAAAATACTTATTGAAATTATTCCAAATAAAAAACCTCCCAAAAGAGAGATTGCGCTCCATTGAATAGGATAAAAAAATAAATTTAAGAATTTTATTAAAACTCCTTGAGTTAATAAAATTTTATCTTGTTCTATTTGAAAATTAAAACTTGCTAAAAATATTTGAAAGAGAAATACAATCAACCAACATAAAGCTACTATTTTAGTATTGCCAATCCCTCGAGTAACGGACATCAAAACATTGAAAATCCATATCAAAATCATGCCACTTAAGAGAATTTCCCCATATCTTTCAGCAAAATAATAACTTTTGTTATCTAAAAATATCTGTTCTTCAAACTTAGGAAAAAAAATACTATACAATAGAAACATTAATAATGAACCAGATAAAGCAATAATTAATGCTGATCTGAAAACACATGAAGTTTTAAAAGTATTTTGTTCCCCTATACTTCTGGCAATAGCTCCATTAATCGCACCTCCATAAGCACCGCTAGATAACATACTTGCTAACATATAAATTGGAAAAATAAAGGCAACGCCTGAAAGTGCATCTTTACCCATCATTCCAATATACCATAAGTCAAATACGACTATAAGTGCAGCAAAGAAAGTAGAAATTAAATTAGGAATTGCTAATTTTAAAAAATTGCGAGAAAAACTATCTTCAATTAATGATTTTGAAAAGTTTTTTTCTTTCAATTAATTTGTAGCCATTTCAGTATTACTTTTATTCACTTCAATTAACTTAATTAATTTTCCTGGTGTTTTAGAGGTGAAAGAACCATTATCATAGGTAACTTTACCACTCACAATAGTAGCAACATATCCTCGCGTTTTTTGCATAAGCCTTTTACCATTCGCAGGCAAGTCTTTTACCATAAAAGGATCAGAAGAACTCAATTTATTTAAATCGATGATATTTATATCTGCTTTAAGTCCTTCTTTTATCAAACCCCTATCATCTAAACCTACTGCATGTGCAGTATCTGAAGTTAGACGTCTTATACTTTCTTCAACGCTAAATAATTTTTTTTCATTTGTCCAATATGATAAAAGCCAAGTTGGGTATCCAGCATCTAAGATAAAACCTACATGAGCTCCTCCATCTCCTAAGCCCATAATTGTATTTTTATCTTTCAACATTTCATGACAAACATCAAAAGTATTGTTTGAGTAATTGACTAATGGAGCATAAATAAAATTTTTACCCTGATTTTCTAACAAGATGTCATATGCTAACTCTTTGGATGTTTTATTTTCTCTGCTAGCCATAGCGTCAATACTTTTATCTTTACTAGGATTGTAATCTGGAGGAGACCCAAACCTATACATTTGGGCAAAACTAATTCTGTGTATTAGCGGAAATACACTATACTTAAGGCGATCTTCAGATAATATTTTTTCCTTAATATCATCTTTTTTCATTTCTATTACCCTTTCATTTAATGGTAAATGAGCAATAGATTTATATGTTTTAGTTCCAGAAAAAGGATTTTGGCTTCCGTCTAAACCAAATAATAAACCGATTGGTCGAGGTGGCACAACTGGACGAATTGACAAACCTTCTTTTTTTGCTTCCAAAGACATTCTCATTAGATCCTTCCAAAAATGTGGTCTGTCGTGTCTTTGAGTGCAAGTAAAAACAATAGGTCTTCCTGAAGATCTTGCAATATTTTTTAGAACCTCAAATTCTGTTTCAGGATCAGGTTCATTCCAATCTGATACAATTTCCATAAAACCAACGCCTGCATCTGCCATTCCAAGAGCAATTTGTTTTAACTCGTCTTCATGAGCCCTTAAAGTTGGTGTATATTCACCTTTTAAACTCTTATGACTAATTGTTCTAGATGTTGAGAATCCAAAAGCCCCAGCTAACATTGCTTCTTTGGTTAATTTTCTCATTTTTTTCATATCTTCTGCCGAAGCTTTTTCATGATTAATTGCTCTTTCTCCCATAACATAAACCCTTAGAGCCGCATGAGGTAACAAAGCACATATATCAATATCTCTGTCTTTTTTATTTAGCGCCTCTAGATATTCTTCAAATGTTTCCCATTGCCATTCAAGCCCTTCATGCATAACAGGTGCAGGTATATCCTCTACTCCCTCCATTAATTCAACTAACTTGAGTCTATCTTCTTCTTTACAAGGAGCAAAGCCAACTCCACAATTTCCCATAACTGCTGTTGTCACCCCATGTATCGATGATGGAGTGAGTTGATTATCCCATATAGCTTGACCATCATAGTGAGTATGAATATCTACAAACCCAGGAGAAACAATAAACCCTGATGCATCGATATTTTCTTTTCCAATATCATTTAAAGAACCTATTTTTTTGATAATTCCATCTTTTATGCCTATATCTGCCTGAAACTTTTCTTTTCCAGACCCATCAACAATCGAACCATTTTTTATTACTAAATCGTAAAATTCCATTTTTTTTGAAACATCATCCATAATAAAGTCCTCCTAAGTAAATTAAAGAAAGTTACTTTAACTAAGTCAACAAAATTATAATTTTTAATTAACTATATTATATTTAAAAAGTTCTTGAATTTGTTTTTGATTATATCCAATCTCTTTTAAAATTTTTTTTGTGTCTTGCCCTAATTTAGGAGCCTCTCTCCTAATACTTCCTCTTGATTTACTTAATCTAGGAAATACCTCATGCATTGGTATTTCTCCATCATTTTTTGTTTTTAAATTTACCAGGATTTTTCTGTCTTTTATATATGGATGGTTAACAAGTTCTGAAATATCTAAAACCGGTCCAATTGTAACTCCATTTTTTTTAAATATTTTTAGCAAATCATCTCTTTTATGCTTTTTCATAAATGAAGATATAATTTTATCTAAACTTTCTTGGTTTTTAATTCGATCTTCATTTGAAAAATATAACTCATTGGATATTAAATCTTTTCTATTTATTAGAGTTGCTAATTTCTCCCACATTGACTGCATAGATGCAGATAAAGAAACATACTTTTTGTCTTTTGTTTTATAAATATTTCTAGGAGCCGAAACCGGACTTCTATTTCCCATTTTTTTTGGTATCTCACCAGACAATTTGTAATATGCAGCCCAGGGACCAATAATAGAAAACAACGGTTCAAACAATGACAAATCAATCACTTGCCCTTGAGCTTTTTTATTGATTTTTGCAATAATACTAAGAAGAATAGAAGAAAATCCAGTAAGGCCAGAAATCATATCAGCTAAAGCAGTAGGAGGTAGTAATGGTGTTTGATCTTTTTCACCTGTCATTGCAGCAAAGCCACTCATACCCTCTACAAGAGAACCAAAACCTGGTTGGGTTTTGTACAGACCACTCTGTCCCCAACCAGAAATTCTTAATATAATTAAATTTTTGTTAATTTTATGTAATTTCTTTGGTTCTAAACCCCATTTTTCAAGAGTACCGGGTACAAAATTTTCAATAAATACATCAGAAGATTTAATCAAATTCTTTAAAACATTCATTCCCATGTTATTTTTAAAATCTAATGCAATGCTTCTTTTATTTCTTGAATATACATGCCACCAATGAGATATATTTTTTATTTTCCAGTTTCTTAAATCATCACCCATACCAGGTTTTTCTACTTTAATCACATCTGCTCCATAATCAGCGAGCATGTGAGAAACCATATTACCTGCAGCAAGTCTCGACAAATCTAAAACTTTAATACCTTTTAATGGTAAACTCATCAAAATACCATTGTATTATTTACTTACATCTTCATGCATATCTTTTTTTAATTTTCTCAAAGATTTTAATAAATTATTTCTTTTTTCTGCTCTAATTTTTAAGTCTTCTTTGGATAAAAAAGTTCTTCTTTCTTTTTCGAGTTTTTCAGCATTTTTTTCAGTCCAATCAGGAACACTTCTTTGATGTTTTGCCATTTCAGAAAAAATCGAACCATATCTTTTGATATAATCTTTGATACCACCCGGTGCATTCAAATCAATAGTTTCAAAAGGACCCATAAAAGCCCACCTCAAACCTAAGCCGTCTCTAACAGTAGAGTCAATATGATCCGCACTAGCATAACCTTCACTGTATAATCTCATTGCCTCATTAAGCAAAGCGCCTTGAAGTCTATTTAAAATAAATCCGTCAATTTCTTTTTGGACATAGACAGTTGAAAACCCTATTGAATCAAAAACTTTCTTAGTAAGATTTATAGTGTTTTGAGAAGTACTTTCGCTAGGAGAAATCTCTACACATGGAATTAAATGTGGTGGGTTTGCTGGGTGTGAAATAATACACCTTTCTTTTCCCTTTAAATTTTGAGTTATTAAAGATATTGGCATTGCAGATGAAGAAGATGATAATATCACCTCTTTAGGAGATAAATTATCTAATCTTGCAAATAATTCTTGCTTTAATGATATTATTTCTGGGGAGCACTCTTGTATAAAATCACAAGTTTTACACAAAAATTCTATCTCAATATTAGAATTAATTTTGTTAATTGATTTATTCAAATCAATTTCTTCATCGATAAATTTTAATTCATTTAAAAATCCTTCAACTCTTTCATTAAAATTTTCAAAAACTTGTTTATCATTATCATATACATAAACCTCATAACCTTTTGATGCAAAAATAGCACTCCAGCTTGAGCCAATCAAACCAGCACCAATGATTCCAATTTTATTCATAACAACGTCCTTTTATAAAAAAAATTTAAAATTACTTTATTCTATTAATATGATATCCAAAACAGGCTTTACCGAATTCTTCAAACAATCTTTTATTTAATAAATTTTCTTTTTTTTCAGGTTGATATTCAGCATGCCATTGTACAGCAATAGCAAAAGAAGAATGATTTTCAATGCTGATTGCCTCAACAAGATTATCATCAGAATAGGCTTCAACTTTTAAATTTCTACCAAGTTTATCAACGCCTTGACCGTGGAGAGAATTAACTTTAAAATTATCAGAGTTAGTTAATTGTCTAAAATAACTATTTTCAGTATAAGCGATATTATGTTTTAGTGAAAAAATTTCTTTAACAGAAACATCATCTCCCCTTGGCATTCTATGATCATTCATACCTTCCACTTGATGAACACGATAAAAAATAGTGCCCCCTAAAGCTACATTTATTTCTTGTATACCTCTGCAAATACCGAAAATAGGAATACCTAAATCTATACATTTTGGGATAATTTTAAGAACTACTGCATCTCTCCCTGGGTCGATAGGTTCATCATCAGGAAACTTTTCTCCATTATAATGTTGGGGTTCAATATTTGCTCTTCCACCAGTTAAAAGAATACCATCAAGTTGACTTATCAAAATTTCTATATCCTCTTGATTCAAAAATGAAGGAATAAGAATAGGTATTACATCAGAAAATTTCATAACTGATTCTACATATCTCTGACCAGTAGAATGTGAAATCTGCCTGCCATTAAAGTTTACGATTTCATTTGTTGATATTCCAATAATTGGTTTTTTTTTCATGTATCAAATCTCATTTTTCACAATTCAATTTATCAGCTAATTCATGAAAATTATTTACAACAAAATCCCATTCTTGTGAAGGTTTTAAATCTGATAATTGATTCGAACCATGTTCATTTGACCTTAAAACAAAAGCTGTTTTCAAACCTTGTTCTTTTGCACCTTTTAAATCATCATTATGAGCTGCAACCATTAAACACTCATCAACACTCAAATCTAATTTTTCGCAAGCTTTTTTATATGCATCAGGTTCAGGTTTATAATGACCAACCACTTCTGCTCCTAATATCACATCCCATGGTAATTTAGAAAACTTAGCCATATTTGTAATTAATGAGATATTACCATTAGACTGTGCGCCTATTATAAATTTACTTTTTAACCTTAAAAGACCTGATGGACTATCTGGCCAAGCTGGTAACCTATGCCATGATTTTACAAGCCACAATTTATCAATTTCATTAATTTTTTCTAAACTAAAATCCTTAGAAATTTTTTCCAAGTTTTCTTCATGCAAAACATCTAGTTTAACAAATGATCTTTCCCTAGATCTAATTTTTGCCATAGATGGTTGATATTCAGCCCTCCATTGATCAGCAAATTTTTCTAGACTAAAATTAAGCTTATATTTTTGTGCAATAATTTTTGCATCTCTAATAATACCTTTTCTCCAATCTACAACTGTCCCAAAGACATCAAATAAAAGAGCTTTTATCATGGTACAAAAAGATTAATTTACTTAAATTACTTATCATGTTAACTATAATCCGAAATATCTATTAATATATATTTACATTAATATAATGATTAACAAATTTACTAATTCAATTAAAAAATTACCGCCATCTTTAATAGCCATAATTTTAATGATTATATCAGGAATGTGTGCGTCAACAATGCATTGCTTGATTAGATTAGCTACTTTAGAAAATCATCCTTTTCAAGTCGCTTTTTTTAGAACTGTATTTGTCCTAATCATTTTTTTACCTATTGTGTTCAAAGCAGGTATTTATTCATTAAATGTTGTAGATAAAAAATTACAATTTTATAGAGCAATTGTTGGTAGTATAGCCATGTGTTGTATGTTCTTTGGAATTTCAATAACTGAACTTGCTAAAGCAACTGCTCTATTATTTACTGTTCCAATTTTCTCAACAATTTTAGCCATAGTTTTTTTTAGAGAGATAGTAGGTATTAGAAGATGGTTAGCGATGATTATAGGTATGTTTGGTGCTATGATTGTTATAAGGCCCGATATAGATTTAGGGTTAGGTCCTCTAGTTATTTTATTTGGAGCTATTACGTGGTCGGCTTCTTTATTAATGGCTAAAAAACTTACAACTTCAGAAACAAATACGAGTATGACTTTTTGGCAAGCAGCCGGATTGATCCCAGCAACTTTAATTCTTTCTTTTCCTTTTCTAAAATTACCTGGAACTGAACAATTAGTGATTTGTTTTTTTATTGCTATAACGGGTACATTAACTCATTTCTGTTTAAATGCTGCCTTGGCAAGAGCAGAGATTTCTTCCCTGTTACCATTGGATTACTTGAGGCTGATTTGGTCTGTAACATTGGGCTTTGTATTTTTTAGTGAGATCCCACTTAATACCATTTGGATTGGTTCTGCTCTGATTATTTTAGCAACAACTTATATAGCTTATAGGCAGGTTAAAAAATCAAAAGTTGTCTCTAAAGAGATTAATACCAATTTTTAAAATCATCTTCCTCCTGATATTTTCACAATTGTACCACATACATAACTAGATTTTGAACTTAACAACCACAAAACTGTATCAGCCACTTCTTTTGCTGATCCTACTCTAGACAGAGGCACACTTGGCATTAACTTTTGAACTCTTTTTGCATCACCTGCTTTAGCATGAATTTCAGTGTCGATTAAACCTGGGGAAACAGCATTTACTCTTATGCCATACTCACCTAACTCTTTTGCCATCCCATATGTCAAAGAATGAATTGCTCCTTTTGTCATGGCATAATGAATTAATTCACCTGCACCACCAATATCTGCTGCAATAGATGTCATATTGACTATATTACCTTTTCTCTGTTTTATCATTATTTTTGCTGAATTTTGCGCAACATAATATGCGCCAATAACATTAGTTTTAACTAATTCCTCTAATGCATTTGGTTTTAAATCCTGAATTTTTGATACAGGCCCAGTAGTACCAGCATTATTAAAAACTCCATCTAGAGAACTAGCTTCATTTAAAAAAATATTGAACATGTTTTCAACTGATTTATAATTACCAACATCACATTGAATTTTTATTCCCTTACCTCCATTTTTTTTAATTTCAGACAATGTCTCATCAGCTGCAATTTCATTTTGATTGTAATTGACACCAATAAACATACCCTGTTTGGCTGCCTCAATTGCAGTTGCTCTTCCAATACCTTGGCTTGCTCCTGTTATCAAAAGATTTTTCATTTTCAATACCTTCTCAATTATTGATTAGTTTTAATTTCTTTTTAAACTCTTCTAAAACACTTAAATTTACTGGTCTTTTTGGGTTACCTCCACTCATAATTGTTAAAAGTTGTTTCGCTACAAATTCAGACATTTTTCTTCTACTATCAATTGTAACTCCTGCTATGTGAGGCGTTGCGATTACATTTTTATACTTTAACAATTTATGAGATGCATCAGGAGGTTCCTTATCCCATACATCTAGCCCTGCACCTGACAAATGACCAGAATTAATAACCTTTTCAAGATCATTTTCATTATGAATTGATCCTCGAGAAGTAGTAACAAAATAACTACCTTTCTTCATTTTTAAAAAGAATTCCAAATTTATCATATTTTTTGTTTCTTTATTTAATGGAATATGAACAGTTACTATATCACTATCAGACAAGAGATAATCCAATTTTGACTTTTTGGCACCTATTTCATTAAACCTCTCGTTAGGAACATAAGGGTCAAAAGATAGAATTTTACAATTGAAACCTTTAATACAAATATCAGCAACTCTTCCACCAGTATTCCCTAATCCAATTACACCTATTGTCTTATTAAAAAGGTTTAGACCTAAAAATTCGGTCCTTTCACCATCCCAACCTTGTCTCAAAAACCTATCTGATTCATTAATTTTTTTTAGTAAACTAATCATCATACCTACAGCATGTTCTGCAACAGCTTCAGCATTTCCACCTGTTTGATTAACAACTAAAATTCCTCTTTTAGTACATGCTTCAACGTCTATAGTATCAAAACCTGCTCCTCCTGAAGAAACTAATAATAAATTAGGAGTTTTAGATAAAAACTCCTCATCTACCTGAAAGATTTCTGGAACTTCATCTCTAGCTGCACTGACCTGATACGCATGAGCATTTGATAATTCTTCAAAGGCTTCTTGATAAGATCCATTGCTGGTAATTTTTACAACTTCAATTAAAGATTGGCTTTCTAGGATATCTATACCATTTTGTGCTGGCAGAGTATCTAAATATACAATTTTAGGCATTTTATTTTTTTTATATTTTTTTTTTTGATATCTAAAAATTATGTTAAGCTTTTTTTTTACATATGCAAACGTTGAACTTATTTTAATTAGGGTATTTAACTTTGATAAAGAGAATAACAATTCCAGATATTCTTCAACCAGTAAGTCATTACTGTCATGTTGTCGAAGCTAGAGGAATAATATGGATATCTGGATTAGTTGGCATGAAGCATGACGGAACAATTCCAGATAATACTGTTGAGCAATTTGAAATTGCAATGGATGATTTTAACACATGTTTAATTGCTGCAGGTGGAAAATTTTCACACGTAACTAAAGTTAGAGTTTTTTTGACTGATATTAATGATAGAAGCTTAATTAACCCAAAAAGAATCAAATATTTTGGAGAACATAAACCTGCCTCAACTTTAGTTGAAGTGAGCGGTTTAGTGGATCCAAGAATGAAAGTTGAAATTGAGGCAGAAGCTGTTGTCTGCTAATTAAAATTATAAGTTATGGAATTAATAAATTTACATGCGTTTCAGGTTTTAAAACTCTTAAATAATAATGAAATTACTTCCGAAGACTATGTTACGGAACTTTTAAAACATATTAATAAAAGAGAACCTTTAATTGGAGCTTGGAATTATTTAAATGAAGATTTAATTTTAAATTCTGCAAAAAAGTTAGATGAAAAAAGAAAAATTTCAACTGGTGAAAATTTATTTGGTCTACCAATTGGAATTAAAGATATAATTGATACTTATGACATGCCTACAGAAAATGGCTCAAAAATTTGTATTGGAAGACAACCTTCTAAAGATGCTCATTTAGTTAAACTTTTAAGAAAAGAGGGACTAATCATTTTTGGTAAAACAGTTACAACTGAATTTGCCCTCTCTGCTCCAGGTAAAACGAAAAACCCCAAAGATTTGGAGTGTACACCTGGAGGATCCTCATCAGGTTCAGCTGCTGCAGTCGGTGATAATATGATCCCATTATCGATAGGGTCTCAAACAGGTGGATCTGTTTTAAGACCAGCATCTTTTAATGGAATTATCGGATTTAAACCAACATTTGGGACAATTTCAAGGACAGGTATGTCACCAGTTTCATTTAGGTTAGACCATCCAGGGATATATGCAAGATGTATTGAAGATATAGAATTAATAGCTTCAATTATTCTTTCGTATGACGAAAGTGACTACGATATGATTAAAAATTATCATTTCCAAAATCATAGTATTTCTAATTTAAAAGATTTTAAATTTGCTTTTGTAAAAGGACCAGCATGGAAGTATGGAGATGAAGATATGAAAAAGATTTTTGAAAATTTTATCAAAAGTATTGACCTTCGAATAGACCAAATACAATTACCCTCGGTTTTTGAAAAAGCTGTTGACTCTCATATAACTATAATGAATGGAGGAATCAGATCTTCGCTTTATAAACATTATAATGAAAATAAATCGAAATTACATCCTTACACTATTGAAAGAATTGAAAATGGATCTTCCTTGAGTGCTAGTGATTATATTGATGCCATTCAAAATGCAAAAAAAATGAGTTTAGAATTAAAAAATGTCTTTTCTAAATATGATGCAATAATTACTCCTGCAGCCACTGGTCAAGCTCCTCGAGACCTAAGTACTACTGGAAATGCAGTATTTAATGGTTATTGGACTATGTTGGGTGTTCCAGCTATTAGTTTACCATTATTAAAAGGAAAGGACGATTTACCAATCGGAGCTCAAGTAATCGCACCGTGGAAAGAGGATAATAAACTTTTGTCTATTTCAAAAGCTATAATGAATCTATAAAAAAAAGTCTGCTAAGATCATCTCTTAACAGACTTAATTTTAAAAAATAACTATGCTTATAGGTATTATAGCATACCCATTTTTTTCATATAGTTTAATTGAGAATTTAGAGCCTCACGAGCAAGAGGAGTCTTCTTTGCATAAGCTTCCCAAGCTCCAACAGCGATCTTACGAAACTTATCTCTCTCTTCCTGTGCCCAATCAACAACAGTAATATCTCCACCTGCTTTGTCTTTAGCTACAAGCTCTTTATCTTCCATGTCAGCAAGTCTTCTCATTGTTGTATAAGCTGCTACATACCAAGTTTCTAATGCAGATTGTTGATCTTTACTAAATGAATTGTAAAGTTTTTTGTTCATAACAAACTGAAGATTAGCCATAGAGTGTATGCCAGGATAAATTGGAAACTTCGCTATCTTATGCATTCCATGAGCTGTATTATTCACGTATGCTGAAGCATCAGCTGCATCAACTATACCCTTTTCTAATGATGTATAAACTTCTGAAAATGGAATTGATGATGGAGCCGCACCAACTAATCTAAACACTTCAGCTGCAAGTCCTTCAGGTGAACGTATTTTAACACCTTTAAGTCCGGCAACACCTGTTATTTTCTTTTTTGAAACTAAAGCTTCTCTTGAGTAAGGGCTACAACCAATGACTTTTAATTTACCGGAAGTTACCTTCAATGAATCATATATTTTTTGTAGCATTTCCTTCCCGCCACCAACCATACAATAAGATTGTAATTGATCTGGTGTATCATAACCAGCTATTAAGTCTCCAATTATTGCAAATGCTGGATCACGACCAGCAAAATATGAAATAGCATTGAGATCGCCATCTAATATCCCATTAGCAACAGCATCAATTGTTTCTCTATGAGGAACAACTGCCTTGGTTGGCAAAACGGTTAATGATAGAGAACCACCAGTCATAGCTTTTAATCTTGGCGCATATTGCTCTGTCATAAATTTATGTGCCCAGTCACCAGCTTTAGAACTAGCCTGAACTTTTATATTTTTTGCACTTACATTAGTAATTGATAATGTTAAAGCAGCAAGAAATGATAAAAACATTGTAAATTTAAATTTCATTTTAAAATTTCCTCTTTTTTATTTTAAATTATTAACTAAAACCATCAGCAATACTAAACATGAGATAAATAATCAAAAATGCAATTAAGAATCCCCCTATCCAAGCCCAAGGGCCATAATAGGTTACATGATCATTTCTACCTTCTGTAGCCATAGTTAATCTCCTATTAAAAAAGATTGTTACAAAAAAAAAATATTTTCAACTGATTTTTTTAAATAATTTACTGGACTGTAATTTTATTTCTACTATCGTTTTAGTTAAATAATACGGAGATTAAAATTTATGAGCAATTTAAAAACGAGTATAACAGAAACAAATAATGATGATTTTCCTGCTCATAAAGACGCATTAAATCCAGTAGACCATATAAGTAAGTTTTTAGGGTTAGCTGTTGCACAACTCTATCTTTTTTGTGCTTTTATTACAGCCTATGAAGTTGTTTCAAGATATTTATTTAACTCACCCACTCAATGGGTTTTTGAAACTGTAATGGTTTTATGTGCCTCAGCATGGATGCTTTCAGCTGGATATATTACGCTCCACAAAAGACACATTGGAATAACGGTTATTTACGTTATGGTAGATAAAGCCAAGCAATGGAAATTAGATACTTTTGCTTATATAATTGGGATTATTTCTTTATGGTTATTTGTCGATGATACGCTTGTAAGAGCAATTGAGTCAGTAATGATGGTTGAAAGAGGTGGTACAGCATGGAATTCACCACAACCTTTAATTTTAAAAACCATGCTTGTTACTGGTGCTTTTATTTATTTAGTTCAACTTCTTGTAAATATATACAGACATTTCGGATCTAAGATAATCAAAAATATAATAACATTAATTTCATGTATTATCTTACTCCGATTAATTTTAGTTTTTATTGAACAAGCATTTGGTACGGGAGGTATCGCTTCAAGTATAAATGCCTATTTCTCTATGATAGGTTCATATTTAGAACCTAATCAATATTGGGACATTAGAGGTATTTCTATTGGAAGTGCAAGTATGATCATTGTAGGTTTGATGATACTTCTTATGATGACTGGCATGCCACTAGGCATAGTTACTATGTTTGTATCAATTCTTACTGCCTTAATGTTTTTTGGTTATAATGGAATGTATCTTGTGTCAACTAACGCATTCGGCCTACTTGAAAAATATCCTTTAGTAGCTGTTCCTTTATTTGTATTAATGGCATCTATACTAGAAAAGGCTGGTGTCGCAGAAGATTTATTTGATGCGATGCAAATTTTTGCTGGCAAGCTCAGAGGTGGTGTAGCTATCCAAACAATAGTTGTAGCAGTTGTTCTTGCGGCAATGTCAGGTGTTATGGGTGGTGAAATTGTGATGCTTGGTCTTGTAGCTTTACCTCAAATGATAAGACTTGGTTATAACAAAAGATTGGCAATAGGAGTCGTTTGTGCATCAGGTGCACTGGCTACGTTAATTCCACCTAGTATCGTAATGATAGTTTATGGTCTATCAGCAAATGTTGCCATTGGAGATTTATTTATGGCTGGTGCAGTGCCTGGCCTAATGCTCGCTACTTTTTACGGTCTGTTTACGCTCGCTAGGTGTTATATCAACCCATCTCTAGCTCCAACTGCAGAAGAAGTTGAAAAAGCGAGAGGTAAAGAAATGAAACTTTCAAAGGAAAAGTATCAAGCTGTTATTTTAAGTGTTTTTCTTATAGCTTGTGTAATGGGATCAATCTATGCCGGAGTTGCATCAGTTACTGAAGCTGCCGCTGTAGGAGCTTTGGGAGCTATGGTTGTGGCTTATATAAGAAATACTTACAGTTGGGATTTGTTACAAAAAGCTCTTGCTGGAACAATGTCAACCGTTGGAACTATCGTATGGTTAATCCTAGGAGCTGTTGCCTTTGTTGGTATCTATAATTTAATTGGTGGTGCTGACTTCATGAGATCATTATTTACAGGATTAGGTTTACCTGCTCTTGGAATAGTCGCTGTAATGATGTTAATTTTAGTTATTTTAGGTACTTTCATGGAATGGATTGCAATCATATTCATTACAGTACCTGTTTTTGCTCCTGTTGTAGTTGGGATGGCTCCAGAACTAGGACTTGATCCAGCTTGGGCTGCAGTGTGGTTTGGTGTTTTGTTTGTGATGAATATTCAAATATACTTTTTATCACCTCCCTTTGGACCAGCCTGTTTTTGGTTAAAGTCAGTTGCACCTCCTGATATTTCTCTTCAAGAAATATTCATGGCTGTTTTACCTTTCATTGCACTTCAAATAATAGGTATGATGTTGGTGTTGTTTATACCCGATATAGCATTATGGTTTCCAAAATATTTGTCTGGATAAGTCAGATATAAGGATGAAGTTGCTTAAAACCGTCAATAGCCATTTCTGTAGATAAATATATCAGAAAAGCTAACCCGATGTATGATAGCCATCTATATTTGGTTAATATCCTAACTATAGCCGCTGCAAAAAGTGCGATTAAAAATATTGAAAAAGCAATGCCAAAAATTAGAAGGTAGGTTTGATCTCTAGCAATAGCAGTTACCGCAATGACGTTGTCTAATGACATAGAAATATCAGCAATCGTTATTGTAATAAGAGCTTTTTTAAAATCTTTACCTTTTACTTTAGATGAAACTTCTTCTTTTGATTGTTCTCTGGTAAATGACCTTATATCTAGATAAAATTTATAACAAACCCAGTATAACAATAGAGCTCCAATTAATAAAAGGCCGGGTACGGAAATTAAGTAAGATGCTATTAAAGCAAACAATATTCTTAAAATTGCAGCTGCCATTAAACCAAAGAAAATAATTTGTTTTCTCTCTTTTTCAGAAAATGCTGCAGCGGCCATACCTATTATAAGAGCGTTATCACCTGATAAAACTATGTCAGCCAATACTATTTGAGAAACATCTATTAAAAATTCTAGCAAATTCAATCCTTGGACTGGTTATTATCATTTATTTTATTTTTTTTCAATCTAGGTATTTCAATACTCTAAATTATTAATTATAAATAAATATTTATTGAGGAAATTAAATGAGTAATGAATTTGATTATATAATTGTTGGTGGTGGGTCCGCAGGTTGTGCTCTTGCAAATAGATTATCATCAATTAAGAATAATAATGTATTACTTCTAGAGGCAGGTAATTCATATCATCCTTTGGCAAGAATGCCAGTAAGTTTTGCTATGTTGATTGATAATCCTAAGGCAAATTGGAGATATCGCTCTGAACCTGAAGCAGGCACTTCCAATAGACAAATACCCGTACCAAGAGGAAAGCTTTTAGGAGGTTCAAGTTCCATTAATGGGTTGGTTTATGTTAGAGGTCAAAAATTAGATTATGACATATGGGCACAAATGGGGAATAGAGGATGGTCATCTGAAGAAGTTCTGCCATATTTCAAAAAATTAGAAAATTATCAGCATGATTGTGATCATATAAGAGGTAAAAAAGGACCAGTAAAAATATCTCAAGTAAATGATAGGAACCCTATTTATCAAGCGCTATTTAAAACAGGAAAACGACTAGGAATACCTTTTAACAATGATTATAACTCTGAAGAACAAGAAGGATTTGCTTATACACAAACAACAATATTTAATGGTGAACGTATGAGTGCTAAAGTTGCTTATCTTGACCCTATTAAGTCAAGAACAAATTTGACTGTTATTACAAATAGCCTTGTTTCTAAAGTGATAATTAAGAATAAATCAGCCGAAGCTGTTGAAGTTTTAAAAAATAATAAAAAACAATTATTTTATGCTAATAAAGAAGTAATTATATGTAGTGGAGCCATTAATTCTCCCCAAATATTAGAATTATCTGGTATTGGAAATCCAAACATTTTGAAAAAATTGGGTATACAATTAAATCATCCGCTTAATGGAGTTGGTGAAAATCTGAGAGATCATATAGGCCCAAGAATTGTTTATAGAATTAATGAACCTGGGCTATCATACAATGAAAGAGCACGAGGATTTAATTTAATAAAACAAGTTACAAATTATTTTTTTAAAAGAGACGGTTTTTTAACATTGCCTTCTGCGCCTGTTCTAGGTTTTTTAAAAACAAAGCCTGAACTAGCTTCTCCAGATATACAATTACATTTCATACCTTATAGAGTTGTTTTAGAGAATGGCAAAAGAAAATTAGGCAAAGATCCAGGTATTACTTGTACAATAAACCAAAACAGACCAGACAGCCAAGGTAGTATACACATAAAATCAAATGATCCTCAGGAGTATCCTGAAATTAAATTTAACTTTTTATCAAAGTCAACTGATTGTGAAACACTAATATCTGGTGTAAAGCTTATTAGAAAACTTATGAACTCACCAGAAGTTCAAAAATATTGTGGCGAAGAAGTTCAACCAGGTACTCAAACTTCAAGTGATGAAGAGATACTTAAATTTATTAGAGATAAAGCAGAAACTTTGTATCATCCTTCAGGAACATGCAAGATGGGGAATGACAAGATGTCTGTAGTTGATAATAAGCTAAAGGTCCATGGTATTAAAAATTTAAGAGTAGCAGATGCATCCATTATGCCTACATTAATTTCTGGTAATACTAATGGACCTTGTATGATGATTGGTGAAAGATGTGCTGACTTTATTTTGCAAAATAATTAGAAAGAGCTAGATATGGAAATAGATAAGTTTTGGACAAGAGGAAATTTAAAAGAGAGAATAAATGATGCTCTCAGTGATTCTGATTTGAATAAGTCAAACTTGAAGATAGAAGATCTTCATCCAATAGACCAGTATCATGCTCGTGGTATTGCAGCTACAAGAGACTTGGCTGAAAAAGTAAGTATAAAAGAAAATGAGACTATAATCGATGTAGGATGTGGGTTAGCTGGGCCTGCTAGATTTTTTGCTGATAAATTTAAATGTAATGTAGTTGGTGTAGATATAACACCAGCTTTTATAGAAGTTGGTAATGATTTTAATAAAAGAACAAACATGCATGATAAAGTTAGTTTACATGTTACTGATGGAAAAAGCTTACCGTTCGAAAATAATCAATTTGATGCCGCAATCTCACAACACGTTACTATGAATGTTGAAAATAGAGAGTTATTTTTTACAGAAATATTTAGAGTTTTAAAAAAAGACACATTTTTTGCTTTCAGTGAACATGGCCTTGGACCTAAAGGAACCCCATATTTTCCATTACCATGGGCTGATGATGAAAAAATGAGTTTCTTGTTAGATCCAGAAAAAACTATAGAATTATTAAAAGAAATTGGTTTTAAAAGTATTTCCTTCATGGAAACTGGAGAAAAATACATGGAAGGTTATGAAAAATCTATTAAAACTAACTCTTCATCTAAAAAACCTGTTTTAGGCATGCATGTTATTGGCGGCCCCACAATGTATGATAGACAAAAAAATTCAATGCTTTCAATTAAGGAAAAAAGAACTCTTCCTTTTGAAATCATTTGTTTTAAAAATTAATTATTAAATTCCAAAATTACTCTTTTATTCATTCTGCCTTTATTTTCAATTTTAACTTTTGATACCGAACTAATTTCACCAGTATTCCTTACATGAGTTCCACCACAAGGTTGATAATCAATATTTTTACCTATTGATATCATTCTAATTTTTCCTGTTCCTCTAGGAGGTTGGACAGCCATAGTTCTCACCAAATCAGGATTTTTATCTAATTCTTCTTCTGTTATGCTTGAAATTTTTACATCATGTTTTTCTTCTATTAATTTATTTATATTTTCTAAGATAAATTCCCTATCAGGCTTCGTTTCAACATCAAAATCCAATCTTCCTTTTCTTTCATTTATCTGGCCACCAGTAACTGGCGCCTTTATTAGAGAGCATAGAAGATGTAAACATGTATGAACCCTCATGATATTGAAGCGTCTTTCCCAATTAATTTGACAATTTATATTCTGATTAAGATCAAATTCTGATGTGCTGTTCACAAAATGAACGATTTTTTTATCTTTATACGAAGTACTCGTAATTTCAAAATTTTTACCATTAAATTTAAATTGTCCATTATCGCCTGGTTGCCCACCTCCTTCTGGATAAAATATAGTTTTATCAAGTATTATGCCTTCATCAATTATATCAATAATTTTTGCTTCACAATCTTGAATATAGGAATTATTTCTAAATAGTTCTTCTGTCATATTATTTTAAAATTATTAAAATTTAACTTACCAAATTTTAATTTGTTTTTTAATAAATAATCAAAGGGTTTTTAAAATTTTTTCATTAAATTTCCAAAAAAAAAAATTAAAGTTAAGATTGGTGTTTTTTTATTAATATTTCTCTGATAAGTTTAAAACTTATTTAGAGTAACGAGGTTTTAAAATGAATATTTCTGGGAAAAAAGCAATTATATTTGGAGGCACTTCAGGAATAGGTCTCTCAACTGTAAAGATGTTATTTGAAAAAGGCGCATCGAAAATAATAGCCATAAGTAGAAATCCTGAAAAGGTTAGTGAAATTCCTGATAATGTCGAGCTCGTTAAGCTTGATGTTTTGGACGAGAATGGTCTTAAAACTTTTTTTGATAAACAGGGAGAGTTTGATATTTTAGTAAATTCTGCTACAGGAGGAGCAAGAGCACTTGGACCTTTTTTAAATATGGATATGGAAGGTTATAGAAATTCATTTTTCAAACTTTGGGGCTACTCAAATGTAGTTAGATATGGAACAGAAAATCTTAAAAATGATGGATGTATAGTTCTTGTAAGTGGTTCTCCAGCAAGAAATTGTCGTCCAGGATATATAGCGCTTTCTTCTGTGGGTGGAGCTGTGGAAGCATTTGCTAGAGGTATTGCAAAAGAAATTAATCCTAAAAGAATCAACGTAGTTTCACCAGGAACAATTGATACCCCAATGAGTCCTTTAATGGGTGAGGAAAGAAAAACTTTTTATCAAAATGCAACGAAAACAAATTTGATACCAAGAGCTGGAACACCTGAAGAGGTTGCTCAGGGAATAATTTTTGCTATAGAAAATGACTTTATTACTGGTACAACAATCGATGTTGATGGTGGTTGGCTACTTTCTTAAAATCATATTTTCTTTTCTAAAATTATATCAAAAGTGAGCTCTTTACATTGAGTATTATCGTCTAGATCTATAGCATCATTCAATTTTCTAATTAAACTTTCTTTTACTGCAAACACTGTATCTGAGTCTAAATACGGATCGCCATCAATAAAAACATGTGTAGTGAGATCAACGTATCCTTCTGCTTTAATCATAAAATGTATATGCGCTGGCCTAAAAGGATGTCTACCCATTAAATTTAATATTTCTCCTACTGGCCCATCTGTAGGCACCGGATAAAATTGTGGCTTAACTGTTTTAAAAAAGTATTCACCATTATTATTCGTCTTCATTTTCCCTCTTAGATCGACTACATTATTCTCCTTTTGAACATCATAAAGTCCATCTGGTCCAGATTGCCAAACATCAACTATAGCGTCAGGTATAACCTTCCCGTTGATATCACTAACTTTCCCTTTAACCAAACATTTTTCACCTTTTACATGATGAGCTATATTGTCACCAAAACGTATATCTGGTGCAGGAGCATGAAAAGGACCAAGAACAGTTGACTCAGTCTCATTGTTATTTTTTCTATTATTTATCGTATCAATCAACATCGATATTCCAAGAACATCAGAAAATAAAATAAATTCCTGTCTTCGTTCATCACACTTTTGTCCAGTTCTAGTCAAAAACTCAATTGCTTTTAGCCATTCTTCAAAAGTAGGTTCAGTTTCTTTAACAACTTCATGCAAATGTTTTACTATGGAACCCATTAAAACTTTGACCCTTTTGTTTTCTATAGAATCAAAACTTTTTAGCACCCCCTCTGTAGCAGTAATTTCATTAAAATCTCTCATAAAATTTATTACCTCCTAAATAAGATATGTTTGAATAAGTGAAAAAATTAAACCAAAAAATCCACCGAAAACTCCTCCCCAAACTATTAACCAGTCTAAATGTTCTCTAATCATTTTTTCAACTATAGTTTTAATATCTTCAGGTTTTAATTCTGAGAGTTTACTATCCAATGCTTTTTCAATATTTGACTTAAAATTTTTTACTAACGACTGATTAGATGTTTGATGGAAAAACTCATTTAATTTTTCACTCACAATTTTTTTTAACTTTTCTACTATAGGTTCTTTAAGAGGCAAAAGAGCATTTCTTCCTCCAAACATCGCTAACATACTTCCTAGTTTTGAAGTTTCAATGGAATCTAACAATCCTTCAAAAACTTTATCAAAATCAATTTTTATTAGTAATGAATCAATATCTATATTTTTATTATTAATTAGAAATTGCTCTATTTTTTCATCAGTAAATAATTCTTCAATTGCTAAATTTTTTATACCAAGTTTAATTTCATTAAACCTATCTAATATAACCCCAGAACCATATAAAACTGGAACTTTTTCAAAAAGCATATGAACAGCAAGCCAATTCGTAACGCTCCCTGACAAAGCAAACAAACCAATTGATAAAATAATAATATTAAATTCATAGGGTAAAATTAAACCTATAAATATAAATAATACGGATACAAAATTTGTAACTACAGATTTATTCAATTTTTAATTTAAATTATTAAATTTAATCCTCAGTTATAAAATTCATTAAAATACCTACTTTACCTATATCAACTTCTACAACATCACCTGGTTTCATATAAATTGGAGGATCTCTTCTATCACCAACTCCACCTGGGGTACCAGTAACAATAACATCACCTACTGCTAATGTAGTAAATGAAGAGATATAATTGATGAGTTTTGGAATAGGAAAAATTAAATCTGACAAATTTGCTTTTTGCATAACTTTTCCATTTAATCTTGTTTCAATAGGTAACTTTTTATAATCACCTATTTCATCTTCTGTAACCAAATAAGGTCCAAAGGGACCTGTTGCAGGAAAGTTTTTTCCTGGAGTGAATTGAGAAGTATGTCTTTGCCAATCTCTTATACTGCCATCATTATAACAAGAATATCCAGCTATGTGTTCCATAGCTTTATCTTCTGGAATATATCTTCCACCTTTACCAATAGTGATCGCAAGTTCTCCTTCATAATCAAACCTATCTGAGAAATTAGGTTTTAATAGAGGTTGCAAATGTCCTGTTTGTGAATTTGCAAATCTTGTAAAAATAGTAGGATTTTCAACATCAGGCCTACCTGTTTCCTCCTTGTGTTCTTGATAATTCAAACCAATACAGAATATTTTTTCAGGGTCAGGTATTACTGGTAAATGCGTTATTTCCGAAATAGATATTTCAGGTCGCTTTTCTGCAACAAATTCTTCAGCTTTTTCGATTAAATCTAATTTAAGTAAATCCTTAATTGAGCTTACATCATTATGAATTCTGCCTGTTAAGTCTATTATTCCGTTTTCCTTAACAACTCCAAAACCTACTTTACCCATCCTTGCAAATGTTATTAATTTCACTTTTTTCTCCTTAAGATCTTAAAATTCCTTTTCCCCACAAATTAAGTGTTTTCTCAGCTTGTGGCCACTTTTTAATTCCTCTGTCGTGAACAGTCTCAAGTTCAGCCGAAAGTTCAATCCAATTATTATCTACATCTCTAATAAATACAAAAAGATTGTTTCCAGGTCCATGTCTTCCTGGACCCCAACTTAACTTAATATCATATTTTGAAAAATGATCACACCAATCTCTAATAAAATTCCATTGACCTACCTCATATGAATGATGATCTATGCCAACTTTATTTGCTTTAAAACAAGCTAAAGTATGATGTTCATGATTTGAAGTAACAAAGCTAGTAGCTAAAGTTCCATTATCATGAATCACAATATCTGTGATTTTAAAGCCTAATTTCTCAGAGTAAAATTTTTGGAATCTTTCTACGTTTGATGAGGAAAAAGTCAGGTGTTGAAGTGGTCCATTTAATATTCCATTAAATTTTTGGCTTTCATTCAAACCAACTCCAAAACTAATTATATTCCCATCTGGATCAGAAATAGAAAATGTCTTTTCTTTAAAATAGGGATTTATAAAATCTAATATTTTTACTTTGTTAGATGTTACGTATGATTTAAACAACTTTAAATCATTTTCACTTCTACATGAAAAACCTGCAAACGAAAGTTTATTATTGATACCATCTTTGATTATTAATTTTCTTAAAGGTCCGATACAAACCATATCTCCGTCTTTATTAACAAAATAATCCATCCCCATAATTTTTTTGTAAAAATTTGCAAGTCTCTTTTTTTTTGTGGTTTCGAGAGCTATGTGATCTAACTTAAAACCCGCTTGTAAAGCACTAATTTTCAAGTTTAATACCTTTTTTTATAATTATACACTTCCAACATTGTTTTATCTACAAAATCATTCAAGTTATTATCATTTGTAGAACTCAAAATATACCTGTCAGGCCTAACTATTAAAGCTTCAGAATTAAATTTTTTTAGAGCACATGACAAAGTATCAAATTGTTGAACCGAAATATTTTTAATCAATTTATTTTTATAATTATTTTTTGAAAAAAGAATTAAATTCTTGTCAAAATACTCATCAACTCTTTTATTATTAAGCCTCATATTAGGGAAAACCTTTCCTCTATTTGAATCATTTTTTTTTCCAAGACCAGGCCCTAAACTTGGTTTAATTGAAGTCATAGTTCTTTTACCATCATTACTATTTTTTACAGTTTTGGAAACATTTGTATCTCCAATTTCATTTAATAACTTTCCCATATTCATTGTGGTATTAATGTACTCTTTTACATTATTGTATCTCTCGCTTTGATAGCTTTTTAAAAGATTTTTATTATGAAAATTTTGACAACAAATAGCAATTTTCCAAGCTAGATTTGAAACGTCTCTTATTCCAGCACACATTCCTTGTCCCATAAATGGTGGCGATAAATGTGCTGCATCTCCAGCCAAAAAAATTCTTCCTTTACTCCATTTTTTAGCAATTAGTGATTGAAAAGTGTAAACAGTCTTTCTTTCTATTTGAACATCATCTTTTGCAACCCATCTACTTAGAAATTTCCATAGGTTTTTTTCTTTCAAAAAATCCTTTTCATCACTCTCGCTCTTAAGAGCTATCTCCCATCTTCTTCTTCTTCCAACATTCCTACAATAAGTAGCTGGTCTTTCAGAGCTGCAATATTGAATAGTCCTGTCTGGGAGTAAAACCTTCTTATTATTTAATAATACATCTATAACAGCCCATTTTTGTTGAAAACCTAAATCTTCAAGGTCAGAATTAATAGTGTTTCTAACAAAAGAGTTTGCACCATCACATCCAACAACAAATTTGCTTTTTAAAAGAGAAACTTTATTGGTTTTAAGATTTTTGTATTTTACCTCTACAAAATTACTTTTATTTTTTAAGCTAAATACATCACTATTTTGAGAAATTGATACTTTTTTAAATTTAGATAAATTTTTTCTCAAGCTTCTTTCTAAATCCGGTTGATGAAATCTATAACTTGGATACCATCCATTTTCTGTAATGATTTTTGGTCTTGGCCAATCTAATAAAAGATTGTTTTTTTCATCTAAAAATCTTGTTCCTTTATTGATTATGGTTTTATTTAAAAAGTTTCTACTAATATCAATAGTTTCAAAAACTCTCATAATTTCATCATCAAAATGAACAGCTCTTGGAAGATTATATAATTTGTTTTCTTTTTCTAAAATTATTACTGAAAGATCGTGTTTGGCTATCAAGTTAGCTAAAACACCACCTGTGGGACCTAATCCAACTATAATTAAATCACAATCTAAAACAGACATTTACTTTTTCATGTTAGAGTATAGCCAAGGACAATCTATAAAAGCTGGTGATTGTTTTCCAGAGGCTGCTACTTCTAAACGTTTTTTTCTAAATTTGAGTCTTTGATCTTTCGGCATATGTAATCTTTCATGTCCCCAAAAACTAGGTCCTTCTGTCATTTCAGAAGGTTTCCATGTTTTTGGATTTATTATTCTACCTCCCCAACCATTTTCGATAAAAAAACCAGAGGGAGTAATTGAGTAAAAAGATGTCATATAATCATTAGTATGTCTTCCCAATGTATATGCTACTGCATTTTCTTCAAATTGTATGAGATCATAACCCTGTCCAACATCATCCAAACTATTATATTCAACCATGAAATGATGAAAGCCCTTTCTTCCTGTTTCTATCAGAGCAAAACTGTGATGTCTCTCGTTTACGTGGAAAAAATAGAGCTTTATTGGATCAAAACTATAATCACTCACATTAAATTCCAATAAATCTCTATAAAAAGGAACTAAATCAGATATTTTTTCGGTATGTAAAACTGCGTGACCCAACCCACATGCACCTGTTTTAAATCCTGAAATGGGTCTTCCAGGAATGAAAGGTTTATCATCTTTAAATGGATTAAATAATAATTCTATTCTGTTATCAGATAGGTCAAAAAAATAAATTATTTCTTCAGCATAACGTTTATCTGATAATGATTTATTACCGACAAAAACTTTTATATTTGCTTTATCTAATTTATCTGCAAAATATTTTAAATCATCTTTTTTTTCTACTTCCCAACCTAGATAAGACAAACAATCACCTTCATCTCCAGTAATACAAAACCTTTGTTTTTGATCATCCATCCTAAAAAACAAAGATTTACCTGTACTATCTACTTTTTGCATACCAAGTTTTTTAGTAGCATAGGTGGACCAATCCTCAATTTTATTTGAGTTTACCCCTAAATATGAAAGTGCAATTATACCCACAATACTCTCACAGTAAAATTTTGAACAAATATTAACAATGTCTTACTTCCAAATCAATTTATAATACTCTGATGTCAATTAAAATTAGAATAATAGTTAAAATTATGATATTTAATTTTCCTATATTATTAATTTAGAGGAGAAAAAAATGAATAAGCTAATTAGCCTTTTTACTATTTCTATTTTAGCATGTTTTTTTTCTTTTTCTGCCAATGCTGGAAAAGTGACACTTAAATTTCATACATTTGTTCCTGCCCCAGCAAATTCAAATAAACTATTTGTGTTACCATGGTCTGAAAAAGTTAAAAAAGAGTCTAATGGAGAAATTGTGACAGAAATGTACTACTCAATGCAACTCGGAGGAAAGCCACCTCAGCTTGTTGATCAAGTTAGAGAAGGTGTTGTAGATATAGTTTGGACCGTTGCTGGATATACTCCAGGAAGATTTCCAAGATTGGAGGCATTTGAGTTACCTTTTCTACCAACAAAGTCAATTATAACATCTCAAGCAGCACAAGAGTATGTTGAAACAATTGCAGCGGATGATTTGAAAGACTACAAAATTTTAACTGTTCATGTGCACTCCCCAGGAATGATCCATACAAAAAATAAATTGATTAAGTCTATGGATGATTTTAAGGGACTTAAAATGAGAGGTCCAACAAGAGTTATCACTGGTATGTTAAAAAGCTTAGGAGCTACTCCCGTTGGTATGCCAGTTCCAAAAGTTGCACCATCATTATCAAAAGGAGTTATTGACGGAATGGTGGTACCTTGGGAAATAATGCCTTCTTTCAAGTTACAAGAGTTGACTAAAGCTCATACCAATATAACAGGTAATAGAGGTATTTATACAACTCCATTTTTGTTTATAATGAATAAAGCAAAGTATGACAGTTTATCTCCATCCCAAAAGAAAGTAATAGACAATAACTCAGGTTTATCTTTAGCTAAGCATGCAGGAAAGTTGTGGGATAGTTTTGAAATACCTGCAAAAGAACTAGCTGTAAAAGCAGGTGGAAAATTTCATACTTTACAAGGCGCTCCTCTAGCCAAAATGAAAGCTGTAGGAGAACAAGTAACTAAAGATTGGATTAGTAAAACAAATAAAAAAGGTCTAGATGGTCAAAAGCTACTAGATACTGCTAAAAGTTTGATCTCAAAATATGAGAAACAACTTTAAATGAAATTTTTTGAGGATCTTATAGTCCTTCAAAATGAGCGACCAAATGATCAATTTGGTCGCATTCTTTTTAATTTAGCTAGCATATTAGCATTTATTGGAGGAATCATCTTAGTTGTTGTTATCTTCATTAATGTAGCTTCAATAATAAGTCGTATTATATTTTCAAACCCTCTTGTAGGCGATTTTGAATTAGTAAAAATTGGAAGTGCTGTTGCAATAGCATCTTTTTTTCCACTTTGTCATCTAAGAAAAGGTAATGTGATAGTAGATTTTATTACAGCGAATTTAAATGCAAAAAAAATATTTTTTCTCGATGCACTAAGTTCTCTTGTTTATACAATTATAGCTTGTTTTTTTACATGGAGAATGATTTATGGAGCACAAGACATGTTTAACTATAGCGAAGAAACTATGTTACTCCAATTTCCAGTCTGGATACCATTTGTGCCAGTAATATTTTCCTTTGGACTTCTCTCTTTCTGCTGTTTATACACTTTTTTGAAAGAATATAAATTATTCATTGGTGAAGACTAAAGGCATGGATAGATTTACTTTAGGTTTAGTTGCTTTTCCCTTGTTATTCATACTTCTTGCAGTGAGGGTGCCAATTGGTCTTGCAATGCTTTTAGTAGGATGTGCAGGAACAATTTTAGTTTCAGGTTGGTTACCAATTCTTTCTCTTGCAAAGAGTAGTGTATGGCATTTATTTTCAAATTATGATTTTTCGGTAATCCCATTATTTTTGTTAATGGGAAACTTTGCTTCTAAAGCTGGTATGAGCGAAGCATTATTTAAATTTGCGGGAGCATGTTTAGGACATAAAAAAGGCGGAGTTGCTATGGCTGCCGTTGGAGCTTGTGCTGGCTTTGGTGCCATATGTGGTTCATCATTAGCTACAGCAGCAACAATGGGAAAAGTAGCTTTACCTGAACTTAGAAGGCTAGGCTACTCAGGTGCTCTAAGCACTGGTGCTCTAGCTGCTGGTGGTACGTTAGGAATATTAATTCCTCCTTCAGTAATATTAATAATATATGCTATTTTGACAGAGCAAAATATTGCAAAAATGTTCTTGTGTGCTTTTATACCAGGAATAATTGCAGCTATTGGATACATACTTGCTATAGCAATATATGTAAGAATTAATAAAAATGCTGGCCCAACAAATGAACGAGTTGAATGGAAACAACGTTTACATTTATTTAAAAATATTTGGCATATCCTTTTAATTTTTTTAGTAATGATTGGGGGTATTTATCTAGGTTTTTTTACACCAACAGAAGGTGCTGCAGTTGGAGCAGCAGGAACTGGATTAATAGCAGTATTCAATAAAAAATTTAATTTTTTTTCATTTTTAGATGTTGTTCAAAGTACGGCAATCACTTCAGGAATGATTTTTCTTGTCTTATTAGGAGCAGAGTTTTTTAACTCTTTCATAGCTCTTTCTCAATTACCAAATATATTGGCTGAACTGACCGTTAAACATCAATTAACACCCATGATAGTTGTAGCAAGTATATTAATATTGTATATTCTTTTAGGTTGTCTCATGGATAGCTTAGCAATGATTTTGTTAACTATTCCAGTTTTTTTCCCGTTAGTCATGACTTTAGATTTTGGAATGACACCAGAAGAAACAGCTATATGGTTTGGTATTTTAACATTAATCACAGTAGAAGTTGGTTTAATAACTCCACCAGTAGGATTAAATGTTTTTATAATTAATAAAATGGCAGGTGATGTCAAAATATCTGCGACATTTAAGGGAGTTATGCCATTTTTATTAAGTGATTTTGCTAGAGTAATCTTATTATTTTTCTTTCCAAGTATAACATTAGTTATGTTAAAAATATTTTATTAAAAAGATAAATTAAATAGTAATTTAAATAATGTTAAAAAAGGACTAGGATAATATATAATATTATTAAATTTTAAGTATTTGGAGAAGATCATGAAAAAATTTTTAATTTCAATCTTTCTTTCAATTTTTATGATTTATCCTTCTTTTGGAGAAAATGTAAAACTTGGAATAATTTTTGGTTATACTGGACCAATAGAATCCCTAACTCCTGATATGGCTAAAGCATCCGAATTAGCTATTTCAGAAGTGAATAAATCAGGTAAATTTATGTCCGGTAATACTAAAATTGAAGGAGTAAGGGCTGACTCAACATGTGTTGATGCAGCAGCAGCAACAGCTGCAGCTGAAAGATTAGTAACATCCGATAAAGTTAACGCCATTGTTGGAGCAGATTGCTCTGGTGTAACTACTGCAATTTTACAAAATGTTGCAATGTCAAATGGTGTTGTTATGATTTCACCGTCTGCCACGTCACCAGCTTTATCAACTTTGCCTGACAACGGATTATTTTTTAGAACGGCTCCCTCAGACGCACGACAAGGGGAAATTGTAGCTAAAATGTTGATTGAAAAGGGATTAAAAAAGGCTGCTATGACCTATACTAATAACGATTATGGAAAAGGTCTTGCTGATAGTATTAAAAAAAATTATCAATCAATGGGAGGGAAAATTACAATTTCTGCTTCTCATGAAGATGGGAAAGCTGATTATGGTGCGGAAGTTTCTGCACTAGCTCAAGCTGGTGGAGATATTTTAATAGTTGCAGGTTATTTAGATCAAGGTGGTAAAGGAATAATTCAAGGTGCTCTTGATGCTGGTGCTTTTGAAAAGTTTTTCTTGCCAGATGGAATGATTGGAGACTCACTTCCAAAAGCTATAGGTCCTGATTTAAATGGCTCTATTGGTTCTATTCCTGGTACTGACAGTCCTGGTGCAAAAAAGTTTGCATCATTAGCTAAATCTAATGGGTTTAAGGCTGGTCCATTCTCACAAGAATCCTATGATGCAGCAGCTTTGATAATGCTTGCAATGCAATCAGCCAAATCTACCAAAAGTAAAGATCTAAAAAATCATGTCATGGATGTAGCAAATGCACCTGGTGAAAAAATTTATCCTGGTGAACTTTCCAAAGGAATGAGTTTACTTAAACAAGGAAAGAAAATTGATTATGTTGGAGCATCTGCTGTTGAACTAATTGGCGGTGGAGAGTCAGCCGGTAGTTTTCGTGAAATCTTAATTAAGGGTGGTAAAGTTACCACTGCAGGATATAGATAAAAATTTTCGAGGACTCTGAATACTCGGGGTCCTCGTCAACTCATGCAATGCTTAGTATTTCTAATATAAGTAAAAGTTTTGGAGGTATTAAAGCACTAAATAATGTCTCATTAAATTTTGAAAAAGGGCATATTACAGCACTCATAGGCCCAAATGGGGCTGGTAAAACTACTTTATTTAATGTAATAAATGGTTCATTAAAACCTGACGCTGGAAAAGTTTGTCTTAATACTGAAAATATAACTGGACTAGAGCCTCATCAATTATTCAGTAAAGGGGTTTTGAGGACCTTTCAAATTTCACAAGAGTTTCAATCATTAACTGTTTTAGATAATTTAATGATGGTGCCCTCAAATCAAATAGGAGAGTCAATTTTAAACTCATGGTTAAAACTAAAGGAAATTAAAAATCAAGAATTAAATAATTTAAAAAAGGCTAAAGAGGTTATTAAATTTTTGAGTCTAGATAAATTAACTTACGAATATGCTGGGAACTTATCTGGAGGCCAAAAAAAATTACTAGAACTTGGGAGAACGATGATGGTTGAACCAAAAATAGTTTTACTTGATGAAGTGGGCGCCGGTGTTAATAAAACTCTTTTGAAGAAAATTGGAGATACAATTAGTAGGTTAAATAAAGAACTAAATTATACTTTTGTGATGATCGAACATGATTTGGATTTCATATCAAGACTATGCAATCCAATAGTAGTTATGGCTGAAGGTTCTATATTAAAAATTGGTAAAATAAATGAAATAAAAAATGATCATAAAGTAATAGAAGTATACTTAGGAAAAGGAAATTAATGTTTTTAAATGCTTCAAATATATCCTGTGGTTACGATAAGACAAAGATTGTTGAAAATTGTAATATTTTTTTAAAAAAAGGACGGATTGCATCTATTGTAGGCCCAAATGGAGCTGGTAAATCAACGGCAATGAAAGCTATATTTGGCCTATTGCCTCTCTATGAAGGTAATGTTTTTTTTAATAATGAAAATATTAGTAAATTAAAACCACAAGAGAGGGTTTTAAAAGGTATGAGTTTTGTACCTCAAACAAATAATATTTTTCAAAGTATGACAGTTGAAGAAAATTTAGAAATGGGCGGTTTTATAAGGGAAAACGGAATAAAGGAAACAATAAATCAAGTTTATGATTTATTCCCAATTCTAAAAGATAAAAAAAAACAAGTTGCTGAAAATCTCTCTGGCGGTCAACGCCAACAACTTGCATTCGGAAGAGCATTGATGACAAAACCAAACTTTTTAATGTTGGATGAACCATCAGCTGGAGTTTCACCAATAGTTATGGAAGATCTTTTTAAAAAAATTATAGATATTTCAAGGCAAGGAGTTTCTATACTAATGGTTGAACAAAATGCTAAACAGGCATTAAAGATATCTGACATTGGGTTTGTTTTGAATCAAGGTAAAAATAAGTTTACAGATAGTGGAAAAAATCTCTTATCGAATAATGAAGTTAGAGAGTCTTTTTTAGGTGGTTAGTATAATGGATTTCTGGAATGCTATAACTTTAATTACAAATTATATTTTAATTCCTGGATTGTCATACGGATGTCAATTGGCTCTAGGAGCCCTTGGAGTGACTTTAATATATACAGTTCTGAGATTTTCAAATTTTGCACATGGAGAATTCATGTCATTTGGTGCTATGGTATCAATCTTACTGATGTGGTATTTTCAAAGTTTAGGTATTTCTGTATACCCTATACCTACGATCATAATTGTACTACCTATTTCAATAATTATTACCATTTCATTTTGCCTTTTGATTGATAAATTCTGTTTCAGTTTCTATCGAAAAAATAATTCTCAAAGTGTTATATTACTTATAGTTTCGATTGGAGTAATGTTTTTTTCTAATGGATTAATTCGTCTAATAATTGGTCCGGATGATAGAAATATTAATGATGGAGAAAGATTTTTATTAAAAGCCAAAACTTTCAAAAAAATGTTTGAATTAAATGAAGGTTTAGCTATTAAAATGTCACAAAGTCTAACAATAATTATCACTCTGATTTTAGTAACGTTTGTATTTTGGTTTTTAAATAAAACTAAAACTGGAAAATCTATGAGAGCTTACTCTGATAACAAAGACTTATCATTACTATCAGGTATAAATCCAGAAAAAGTTGTTTTAATAGTCTGGATAATTACAGGTATGCTTGCATGTGTTGCTGGCACACTCTATGGTCTAGATAAAAGTTATAAGCCATTTACTTATTTAAATTTAGTTTTACCTATTTTTGCTTCAGCAATAGTTGGAGGTGTTGGTAATCCAATCGGTGCGATAATTGGAGGTTTTGTAATAGCTTTTTCAGAAATCATAATAACATTTGCTTATAGAAGATTTTTAGGATACCTCATTCCAGAAAACTTTTTACCGGAAACTTTAATGCAAGTCCTCTCAACAGATTACAAAATAGCTGTTTCATTTTTAATTTTGGTAATTGTTTTAATTATAAAACCAACTGGAATTTATAAAGGAAAATTGATTTGAGGTTTCATGAATAAACATAAAAATAGAATTATTTTAACCTATGGGTTTATGTTTATATTACTTTTGCTAGTAGGTTTTCTGCAAAGCTGGAATGTTTCATTAGCTATTTTAAATTTGTGTATTATCTCGGCTATAATGTCCCTAGGAATAAATATCCAATGGGGGAATAGTGGTATCGTAAATTTTGGTGCAATGGGCTTTGCTGCACTTGGAGGGCTTTGCTGTGTATTAGTTTCGATGCCTATAACTAATAGCGTTTGGCAATTGGGTGGCTTTAAAGTATTGTTAGCAATAGTAATATTTTTTATATTCATTTTTATAACAAATAGAATTTGGAAATTTTTTAAACATTCTCCCAAGAAAAGAATTTTTTATAGTGTTTCTATATTTTTAATTGGCTTCATGACAATGAGATTAATAGCTGATCCAGCAATTCAAAGCATAGAATCCTTTGAATCTGCTAAAACAGGCTATTTGGGAGGTGTCAATTTACCAATAATTTTTTCTTGGCCTATTGCTGGTTTGTTTGCGGCATTTGTAGCTTTTTTAATTGGTAAAATAGCATTAGGTCTAAGGTCTGACTATTTGGCAATAGCAACACTTGGAATTTCTGAAATAGTACTATATTTCATTAAAAATGAAGATTGGCTCACAAGGGGAGTTAAAAATGTAAATGGTCTTCCAAGACCTGTTCCATACGAAATTGATCTTCAAAATACTGATTGGTTGATAAAATTGACTGAAAATTACGATTTATCAATAATAGTTGTTTCCTCAATTATTGTAAAACTAGCTTATTCATCACTTTTTCTTTTGACTTTAATTATAATTTTTATTTTTTTTGAAACAGTCTCTAAATCACCTTGGGGAAGAATGATGAGAGCAATCAGAGATAATGAAATTTCAGCGAATGCAATGGGAAAGGATGTAAAGAAAAGACACCTACAAGTATTTGTTATAGGTTCAGCAATAATTGGAATCGCTGGAGCAATGATGACAACTCTAGATGGACAATTTACACCTGCTTCATATCAACCTATACGATATACTTTTTTAATTTGGATAATGGTTATTGTTGGTGGTTCTGGTAATAATTATGGAGCAGTTTTAGGTGGTTTTTTAATTTGGTTTTTTTGGGTAGAATCAGAACCATTAGGACTTTGGATTATAGAACTTTGTACTTCTGTACTTGATGACGACAGTTTATTAAAAAATCATCTTCTTGAGAGTGCAGCACATATGAGACTAATTATGATGGGGTTAACATTATTGTTAGCTCTTCGTTTTGCACCCAAGGGTATTATTGAAGAGCAAAAAAGAATATGAATTTATTCGTAAAATTAATAATCTTATTACCAGTACTCTTTTTTACAAATGTATCTAATTCAGAAGTACGAAATATTTTTATCGAAAAAAATAAAATTATTACTCTTAGCGGAAATTTCATTCAAGGTGGTCTAATAAAAGGTAAAGCATTTCCACATGCAAATATCAAATTTCTAGACAAAAATATTTTTCTAGATGAGAAAAACAGATTTGTTTTTGGCTTTGGAAGAGATTTTGAAAATAAGGCTATTATATCGATCACTTATAAAAAGAAGTTAATAACTAAAAGCTTATCAATCGAAAAGCAAAATTACAAAATTCAGAGAATAGAGGGATTACCTAAGAGAATGGTTACTCCCCCAGAGTCAGTCTATAAAAGAATTATTAGTGAAAATAAAGAAATAGCAAAAGTTAGAAAGTTAAATTCAAATGTTAGTTTTATTTTTCAAAACTTTGTGTGGCCCTTAAAAGGAATCATTACTGGAGTTTTTGGAAGTCAAAGAGTTCTGAATGGTAAACCTAAGCGTCCCCACTACGGAATTGATATAGCAGCAAAAGAGGGAACAGAAATCATAGCACCATTAGATAGTATAGTCAGAATGGCAGAGAAAGATTTATACTATACTGGTGGAACAATTATGCTTGATCATGGACATGGGGTTACTTCTGTATATTCTCACTTATCAAAAATTTTGGTAAAGGTTAATGAAAATATTAAAAAAGGGGATATTATAGGCCTAGTTGGATCAACCGGAAGATCAACTGGGCCTCATCTAGATTGGCGTATAAATTGGTTTGAGCAGAGATTAGATCCATCTTTGTTAATTAAAAAGTAAAAACATCTTGAAAAACTTGACATATATTCGTTTGAGTTATATGAAATAACAACTATTCAAGTATATTTATGGGAAAGTCATGTTTGCTGTTTTAAAAAGTGGTGGAAAACAATATAAAGTTCAAAAAGATAGTAAACTTTTAATTGAAAAAATTGAAGGAAACGTCGGAGATGAAGTCCTATTAAAAGAAATTTTAATGATTGGAGACGGTGAAAAACTTAATTTTGGTTCACCAAATATTTCTGATGCAGGGGTTTTAGCAGAAGTTATTAAACAAACTAGAGGTCCAAAAATAAATATTATTTACAAAAGAAGAAGAAAGAATAGTAGACGTAAACAAGGACACAAACAAGACTTGACACTAGTTAAAATAAAAGAGATTACATCAACTGGTATTTCCAAAATTAAATTAAAAAAAGGATCTTTAAAAAAAGATGAAAATAAACCACTTAAAGCTGAAGCAAAACCTTCGACTAAAATTAAATCAACATCAAAAAAAGACGTTGTAGCAAAAAAGAAAACAATAACTAAGAAGAATAAGGATTAATAATGGCACATAAAAAAGCAGGTGGAAGTTCTAGAAACGGAAGAGACTCCGCTGGTCGCAGATTAGGTGTAAAAAAATTCGGAAGTGAATCAGTTATTCCAGGTAATATTATAGTCAGACAAAGAGGTACTAAATTCCATCCTGGTTTGAATGTTGGTATGGGAAAAGATCATACATTATTCGCACTCGTGAATGGTAAAGTTGCTTTTAAACAAAAGCAAAATAATAAAATATTTGTTTCAGTTGAACCAATCACAAAAGCAGCTGAATAAAAATACACTTTTAAATTCTTATATTAAAACTTAATATTACGGTATTAATTTTTTATAAGCCGTAGTTTTATGAAATTTCTAGATGAAGTTAAAATTTATGTTTCTAGCGGGAAAGGTGGACCAGGATGTCTATCCTTCAGACGAGAAGCAAATGTTCCAAAAGGTGGTCCTGATGGTGGAGATGGAGGCAATGGTGGAAATGTTTATGTAGAAGCAATCCCTGGACTTAACACCCTAGTTGATTATAGATACAAACAACATTTTAAAGCCCAATCTGGGAAACATGGAATGGGAAGAAATCGTAATGGGTCAAATGGTGATGATTTAGTTTTAAAAGTACCAGCTGGTACCGAAATATTAGATGAGAGTAAATCTTTATTAATTGCTGACTTAAAAGAAATTGGCAACAGGTTTATTATTGCAAGAGGTGGTTTAGGTGGTAAAGGTAATGCCTTTTTTAAAACATCTACTAACCAATCGCCAAGAAAGTTTCAACCTGGTCAAGACTTAGAAGAAAAAACAATATGGTTTAGATTAAAGTTAATAGCTGATGTAGGCTTGATAGGATTGCCTAATGCAGGGAAAAGTACTTTTTTATCAACAATAACTGCTTCCAAACCTAAAATAGCAGATTACCCGTTTACTACATTACACCCGAACCTTGGCGTAGCAAATGTTGACAATGCAGAGTTTGTTATTGCTGATATTCCAGGATTAATTGAAAATGCACATAAAGGTATTGGTTTAGGGCATAGGTTTTTAGGCCATGTGGAGAGATGCAAGTTACTTTTGCATTTAATAGATGTATCAAGTGAAAATATTTATAATGACTACAAAACTATTACAAATGAATTAAAAATGTATAACGAAAAACTCGTTAAAAAGAAAAAAATATTAGTTTTTACAAAATGTGACATATATGATGAAAATAAGATTAAAGAAATAAAAAAAATGCTTAAAGTAAATAAAATCTCTGATGGAATTTTTATTTCTTCTGTAACTGGTCAAAATATTTTAAAATTATCCAGAAATATCAATAATATTATAAATAAAAAAGTTTCAAAAATTGATAATAAAAAAATTAATATAGAAGAGTGGAAACCTTAAACAAACTATGCAGTTAAATAAATTAAAACACATTATTGAATCGTCAAAAAGAATCGTTTTAAAAGTTGGTTCTTCACTTTTAATTGATGAAAAGACTGGTGAAATAAATCTTGTATGGCTTGATAGTTTTGCAAAAGACTTGTTGTTTTTTCTTAAACAAAAAAAAAATATTTTGGTAGTTTCATCAGGTTCTATAGCTCTTGGAAGAAAACAATTAAATTTAAAAGAAAATCTATCTCTTGATGAGAAACAAGCTGCTGCTGCAGTTGGACAAATCAACTTATCTCACGCATGGAAGGAAATTTTAAAATCATTAAATATTAATTCTGCTCAAATTTTGTTGGCACCTGATGACACTGAAACTAGAAGAAAACATCTAAATGCAAGGGCTACACTTGATAAATTATTGCAACTTGATGTTGTGCCTGTAATAAATGAAAATGACACTGTATCAACACAAGAAATAAAGTATGGAGATAATGATAGACTCGCAGCACGAGTGTCACAAATGTGCAGTGCAGATCTTCTAATATTATTTTCAGATATTGATGGATTATATTCTGCAGATCCAACTAAAAATAAAAATAAAAAATTCATAGATATTGTTGATAACATTACTGATGAAATCGAAAATATGGCTGGTCCATCAAATACAAGTTTTTCAAGTGGTGGAATGATTACTAAAATTGAAGCTGCAAGAATTGCTACAAATGCAGGGTGTCATGTAATAATTTCTAATGGTAAATTAAATAATCCATTAGCTAAACTATACTCAGAAAAAGGAAAAGGCACATTGTTTACAGCAAACAGAAAACCAAAAAATTCTAGAAAACTATGGATTTCTGGTGCTTTACAAGTTAAAGGTAAAATTTACATAGATCAAGGTGCTGAAAATGCTATCACAAGAGGTAATTCGATTTTGCCTGCAGGTATCGTTAAAACTGAAGGAAAATATAATAAAGGTGACTTAATTAGTATATTAAATATTGAGGGAAAAATTCTGGGAAAAGGATTGTCTCATTATAGCAACATAGAAGTTAATTTAGTTAAAGGATTACAAAGCGATAAAATAGAAACTATTCTTGGGTATAGAGGAAAAGATGAAATCATTCACAAAGATGATTTTGTATTAGAAAATGAGATGATTTAAATGATATGAATAATTATGTTGAAAACATTGCAAAAAATTCCAAAATTGCATTCAAAGAATTATCTAACAGTTCTATCGATCAAAGAAATTCTGCGATTATCAATATTTCAGAATTAATTAAAAAAAATAGTTCATCAATTTTAGACGCAAACGAATTAGATTTAAAAAAAGCAAAAGAAAAAAATATCACTGGGTCTTTTCTCGATAGACTAACGTTAAATAAAAAAAGAATAGATGATATGTGTAATGGTTTACAAGATATTGCAAACCTAGAAGATCCATTAGGCATAGAGCTAGAAAAGTGGAAACGTCCAAATGGTCTAGTAATATCGAAAATGTCAGTGCCTTTGGGAATAATTGGAATAATTTATGAGTCGAGACCAAATGTCACCATTGATGCAGGAAGTTTATGCATAAAATCAGGTAACGCATCAATTTTAAGAGGTGGGTCAGATTCATTTAATTCATCAAAGTATCTAACTGAATTAATTCAAGAAGGATTGAATATGGCTAACCTACCTAAAGATAGTGTTCAATCGATAAACCAGACTGATAGAAAACTTGTAACTCAAATGTTACAAGCAATAAATTTCATAGATGTTATTGTGCCTAGGGGGGGGAAATCCCTAATCTCTAAGATTCAAAAAGAAGCAAGAGTACCAGTATTTGCTCACTTAGAAGGAATTTGTCATGTATATATAGATAGAGAAATTGATTTTAAGGTTGCAAAAGAAGTACTTATAAATTCTAAATTGAGAAGAACTGGAATTTGTGGAGCTGCTGAAACATTATTATTAGACAAAAAATTAGATGAGAAAATTTTAGATCAACTAATTAATGAACTTTTAGAGAGAGGCTGTGAGGTTCGTGGTGATGAAATAATCTCTAAAAAGTTCTGCAATGTTGTTCCTGCAACTGAAGAGGATTGGAAAACTGAATACTTGGACTCGATAATATCTGTTAAAGTTGTTGACGGTGTTAATGGAGCAATAAATCATATTAATAAATTTTCTTCAAATCATACCGATACGATTATAACAAATAATAATGAAAAAGCAGAAAATTTTCTTTCAAAAGTTGATAGTGCAATTGTTATACATAATGCATCAACTCAGTTTGCTGACGGAGGAGAATTTGGAATGGGAGCTGAAATTGGTATCTCTACTGGACGGCTTCATGCAAGAGGACCAGTGGGCTCAAAACAATTAACAAGTTTTAAGTATATAATTAGAGGAAGTGGACAAGTAAGACAAGTATAGATTTTCAAATGATAAATAATCACCACTACAGACATAATACGGCCACTTGTTTTTTTTTTAATAAAAATATTAAAATAGGTATTTTAGGTGGTTCTTTCGACCCACCACATGTTGGTCATATCCATATCAGTTTAATTGCTTTAAAAAGACTAAAACTTGATAAAATTTGGTGGTTAGTGACACCACAGAACAGACTAAAAAAGAATAATATAAAAAATACTTTCCAAAATAGGTTGCAAAAAGCTAGAGAATTTACAAAAAACACAAAGAAAATTACTGTTCTAGATATTGAATATAAAAATAAACTTTCTTCGTCATACAAAACAATGAGATTTATAAAAAAGAAAACTCAAAAAACAAAATTTGTATGGATAATGGGTAGTGACAATCTTGAAAACTTTCATCGATGGCTTAAACCTAAATTAATTTCAAAAATTTTTCCTGTTGCAGTTATTGAAAGACCAAGTTATTCTTACAGAGTTTTAAACTGTATTGGAGCTTCAATTTTGGGCAAACGCCTAAAAAACCTCAAAAAGAACTCTTTTTATAACAATAGTTCCTCGTGGGTTTTTGTTAAAGACAAATTAGATACTACTTCTTCAACAAAAATTAGAAATGATTCCCTAAATTAATTTATGAAAATTAATAAAGAAAAAAATAACTCTAAAAAATTATTACATTTAATTTTAGAATCACTTGAAAATGACAAAGCTGTAAATATTAAATCAATTAATTTGTTAGATAGAAGTAGCATAGCAGATTATATGGTTATTGCCAGTGGAAGCTCAACAAGACAAGTTAATAGTATGTCACAAAATTTGGTTAAAAATTTAAAAAATAAAGGCATATCAGCTAGAAAGCCAGAAGGCTTGGCAAATTCAGACTGGGTTCTCATTGATGTTAACGAAATTATAATTCATATTTTTAGACCTGAGGTAAGAGAGTTTTATAAATTAGAGCAAATGTGGGAGATACCTATTTTAAAAGAAAATAAAAGTAAAAATTTAAGTTAAAATGAAATACCAAATTTCTTGTATTGGAAAAGCTGCTAATACACCTGAACAAAATTTAATTGATAAATATCTAATTCGAATAAATGATAAAGTTAGTATTAAAGAAATAACTTTTAAAAATGACGGTTCTAAATTAAACATAGAAAAAGAGGGTGAAAAATTATTAGACGTTTCTCCCAAAGATTCTATTCTTATCTTACTGGATAAGGATGGAAAAAACTTTTCCTCTGAGAGTCTTGCAAATATGATCAAATTTTATGAAAACGAAAATTTTAAAATTATTAACTTTGCTATAGGTGGTCCATTTGGACATGGAAATATTATAAAGTCTAAAGCTAAAAAACTGATGTCTTTTGGAAAAATGACATGGACTCATTTAATGGCAAGAGTGCTAATTGTAGAACAGATATATAGAGCTGAATCAATTTTTAGAAATCATCCATTCCATAAATAATTGTATGAATAAAGAAATTAAAAATAAGCCAGTTGTTCTTTGCATTATGGATGGTTGGGGGTTAAGAAAAAATAAAAATAATAATGCTATAGCCTTAGCAAACACACCAAATTATGACAATTTTATAAAAAATTTTAGTTCCTCAACTCTTGATGCCTCTGGTAAAGATGTAGGTTTGCCATCAGGACAGATAGGTAATTCTGAAGTTGGGCATATAAATCTTGGTTGTGGAAGGATCATTTTACAATC
>QCNN01000005.1 GCA_003213175.1 SAR116 cluster bacterium AG-426-B08
TGATTAATATCTTAGGTGCGGATCATGGTGGTTATACAACCAGAATTTCTTCTGCAGTGATGGCCTTGTCTGAAAAAAAATATACTTTAACAAATAAAATTTGTGCCATTGTACATTTATCGGAATCAGGTAAAAAAATAAAAATGAGCAAAAGAAGTGGGAATTTTGTCACACTTTCTGAGATTATTGAAAAAGTTGGAAAAGATGCTCTTAGATTTATTATGTTGACAAGAAGAAACGACCAAACTCTTGAGTTTGATTTTGTAAAAGCAAAAGAACAAAATAAAGATAACCCAGTTTTTTATGTTCATTATGCTTTTGCAAGGTGCAACTCAATTATAGAAAGTGCAAGTATATGTGAAAGTCAATTTTCTTTGAATAAGATTAACAAATTAGTTTTGAAAGAGGAAATTAACTTAATAAGACTTTTAACGCAATGGCCTAAGGTCATAGAAATTGCTGCCAAAAAATTAGAACCTCATAGGATTTGTTTTTTTCTTATCGAATTAGCTTCAGAATTTCACAGTTATTGGAATAAAGGTAAACAAGATCCAAATTTAAAGTTTATAGTTGAAAACAATATAGAAATTACAACCGCTAGAATTTCGTTAGTGAAATCAATTTCATACACCATAAAAGCTGGTTTAAGTATACTGTCAATTGAACCTATGAAAAGAATGTAATTATGACGACTCATTCAATATTAAAAGTCTCATCTATCTTTATTTTATTAACTGCATTTTCATTTTTTTTTATAGCGATTTTCTTAAAGTACATTTATTTTGATGAAGAAATTTTAGAAGTTCCAGTAGTAACAAGTGATGTTAATAATATTAAAACTTCACCACAAACATCTAATGAAAAAAATGAAAGTTTCAATTTAGAAATTGAAATTTTAAATGATAAAAATAATGTCGATTATGAACAAAGACTTGTTTTAAATGAGAAAAAACCTGAATTATTACCTTTTAAAGTATTAAAAAAAGAAGATGATAAAAAAGAAAACTTTATCTCAAAAAATCAATCTTCAAACCTACTTAAGAAAAAGGAAAATAATAAAAATAGAAAGATACTGAAAAAAACTGAAAAATTATCTAAATTAAATAATTTAGATAGATATAGAGTCCAATTAGGTTCATTTAAAGACAAAGATAGAGCTACAAAAGCTCTTAAAAATATGAAATTAATTCATAATAGGTTTTTCAATGAAATTGAATTAGAAATTTTTACTTTAAAAAAGGAAAATCATTTTATTCACAGAGTTTGGACAGAATTGATGAAAAAAAGCCAAGCTTTGGATTTGTGTAATAAATTAAAAAATAATAAAATTAACTGTATTTTACAGGTAGAAGAAAATTAAATAGTTAACTTGGTTTATGGAAAACAAAATTGAAAAAGGATTGATGGCCTTTAACTTGTCTTTAAAAGGTTTTGATGGACCGATTGATATGCTGTTGAGTTTAGTGAGGGAACAAAAGATTGATATAACTAAAATTCAAATTTTACCTCTTGCTGAACAATATTTATTATATTTAAAAAAAGCAATAAAAGAAGATATTGATTTAGCTGCAGAATATTTGGTAATAGGAGCAGTATTAACGTACATTAAATCAAAGCTTTTGCTACCAAAAGAGGAGCAAAGTGAAGAAGATCCTGAAATATTATCAGAATTATTAAAATTTCAAATTTTAAAATTAGAAACATTTCAAAATCTTACCAAAAGACTATTTTCTAGGCCTCAACTAGGAAAGAATTTTTATTCAAGAGGGTTTCAAACAATTTTAAAAAAAACTGTAAATTATAAATATGAAATAAATTTATATAAATTGACAAGTGTATATGCTGAGATTCAATCTAATAAAGAAAATACAAAATTAACAATTGCTCATACAAATCTGTACTCTGTTGAACAAGCATTAGTAAACTTAAAAAAACTTTTATCTGACACTGAAGAATGGGAGTCATTGTTATCATTCATTCCAAAAAATATTGTAGGTTACTTAGAGTATAAATCTGTTTTCTCCTCTTATTTTGTAGCTTCTTTGGAGTTAATTAAGGAGGGAAAAATAAAAATTAAACAAGATTTAAAAAATAATAATAATTTACAGATAATTAAAAATAATTAACTTAATCAAGTATATGAATAATAAAAATGAAATTGATCAAAATTTGAAGTCAAAAATATTAGAAGCATATATTTTTGCTGCAAAAGATCCTGTAGATTTATCTAGTTTAAAATTTATAGAAAGTGATAATGTTAAATTAAACGATTTGGTAAATGAGCTTCAAAATAAATATATTGATTATGGTATTAATCTTGTAAAAATTGGAAATACAATTGCATTTAGAACTTCTGAAGAAGTTTCTGGATTGATGAATATTGAACAAGAAATTTCTAAACCTTTGTCAAGAGCTGCATCTGAAACATTAGCCATTATCGCATATCATCAGCCAATTACTAGAACTCAAATTGAAAATATAAGAGGTGTTTCTCTTAGTAAAGGAACTCTTGATCAGCTTTTTGAAATTGGATGGATTAAACCTGGAAGAAAATTAAGAACACCAGGTAGACCCATGACTTGGTTAACAACCATAAAGTTTTTAGATCATTTTGGGTTGTCAGATCTCTCAGATTTACCCGGTTTGGATGAATTAAAGGAGTCAGGTTTATTGCAACATGAAAGTATTTTGTTTTCTGATCCTAAAGATGAAATAGAGGATTAATTTTGTTAGAATTTAAAAATATAAATTTTTCTTACAATAATCATCAAGTTATTAATGACTTTTCTTTAAAAGTACCTCATAGAAAAGTAACATCGATTCTTGGCCCTTCTGGCTGTGGAAAAACAACTTTACTAAGATTAATAAGTGGATTAGAGCAAATACAAGACGGTCAAATAATGATTGAAAATAATCTTCTTTCTGCAAATTCATTTAATTTACCGCCTAACAAAAGAAAAATTGGATATGTTTTTCAAGATTGCGCTTTATTTCCTCATTTAAATGTTATTGAAAATATATATTATGGTATTTCAAAAAATGAAGAAGAAATTAAAAACAAAGTAGATTTTATTTTAAAGGAAAATAATTTTTATAAATACTCTGAAAGATATCCTCATGAATTATCTGGAGGGCAAAAACAATTGGTTGCTTTATTTAGGGCCATAGCATGTGAGCCAAAGATAATTCTTATGGATGAACCATTTTCAAATTTGGATACTAGATTAAGAGAATCCCTGAGAGACCAAGTCCTACACATACTTAAAGAGAATGAAATTACAACATTATTGGTAACACATGACGCAGATGAAGCAATGTTTATGTCTGATTTTATTGCATTATTAAATAAAGGTGAGTTACAACAGTTTGGTGCACCAATAGATTTGTATATGCGGCCAAAAAATAAATTTGTAACAGAGTTTTTTGGTGAAATTAATGTTTTAGAGGGTAAATTTATTGATAAAAAATTAGTTACTTCTATCGGAAGTTTCCCTTATGATTATAGTGGTATAAAAAAGGATTTTTTTTTAGTTGTTAGAAGTGAAGGATTAACATTAATGAATAATTCAAAAAAAGAAATTTATAGAAAAACTAATAATGATAAAATTATAAAAAGTCCTAATAATGGAAAAATTATTGAAGCTAAATTTTTAGGAGGAAATACTTTAGTCCATCTATCAGTAGTTAATAAAAATAATGAACAACATTTACATGTAAAAATACCTGGGATAAATTATTTTGAAAAAAATCAATTGGTTAATATCTTCACTGATGTTAATTATAGTTTTATTTTTGAATTTTGAATTATAAAGGAGAAACATAATGGGAGCTTTTAGTATTTGGCATTGGATAATTGTTTTAATTGTAGTGCTAATATTATTTGGAGGCAAAGGGAAATTATCTTCTATCATGGGAGATTTTGGAAAAGGTCTCAAAAATTTTAAAGATCAAGTTAAATCCAAAAATGAAAATGAAGAAATAGAATCTTCTGAACAAAAACCTACCCCAAAGAAAAAAAGTAAGAAAAAGTCTACTAAAAGAAAAACTTAATTTTTACTAGGAATTTTTGATGTTGGATATTGGTTGGCAAGAGTTTTTATTAGTTGCATTTATCTTACTGATTGTAATTGGACCTAAAGATCTACCAAAGGTATTAAAATCAATCATGAGTTTTGTTAGAAAAATTAAATCTATGGCATATGATTTTCAAAATACTGTAGATGATATGGCTAATGAAACAGAATTAAATGATTTAAGAAACGATGTAACTAATCTTAGGGACTCCAAACTTTTGAAAGAAACAAAATCTGAAATTAATGTTTTAAACAAAATTAATAATGAGACTAAATCTGATATAGAGAGAGACATTAAAAAAATAAAAAAGTAATTTTAAATATTGAATAAAAATGAAAAAAAATACAAAAATTAGTAAAAAAATGACGTTAATAGATCATTTAATTGAGCTTAGAAATAGACTTTTAGTTGCTGCAATATCTTTTTTAATTTTATTTTTTTTATGTTTTATAAAATTTACTGATAATAATCAAAATCTTGCTGATTTAGTATATATTTTTCTTCAACAACCACTTGCTAATGAATTAGCCAAAACTGGGGGTAGAATGATATTTACGGCTTTACATGAGGGATTTTTTACACAAGTCAAAGTTGCATTTTTTATATCATTTTCAATTGCTTTTCCAATTTTTTTAATTCAAATATGGAAGTTTGTTGCCCCTGGACTATATGAAAATGAAAAAAAAGCTTTTTTTCCTTTCCTAATTGCTACTCCTATATTGTTCTTACTTGGTGCAGCTATGGTTTATTATATAGTAATACCTTTAGCATGGAATTTTTTCATATCTTTTCAGGTTACAAGCTTTGAAGGTGCACTTCCCATAGAATTAGAGCCTAAAATTTCAGAATATTTATCTTTAGTAATGAAATTGATTTTTGCTTTCGGATTATGTTTTGAACTTCCAGTTGTTTTGCTTCTTTTGACTAGAACAGGTATTATAACTTCACAGGATTTAGCTGAAAAAAGAAAATACGCAATCTTAACAGCATTTGTTTTAGCTGCAATTTTAACTCCCCCAGATGTAATCTCCCAAATTTTACTGGCTGTACCGATAATTGTTTTGTATGAATTTACAATAATTCTCTCTAAAATAGGTTTTAAAAAAACTAATTGATATGGATGTTTAGATGCATGATATAAATTTCATAAGAAACAATCCTAAAAAATTTGATTTGGAATTGGGGCGTAGAAGTAACAAACCAATTTCTAATAAAATCTTAGATTTAGATAAGCAACTGAGGTCATTCAAGACCCAATTACAGGATTTGCAACAAATAAGAAATAAATCATCTAAAGAAATAGGTATTTTAATGAAAAAGGGCCTTGATGCATCTCAGCTTCAAAATGAGGTTAAAATAAATAAAAATAAATCCTCTGAATTAGACCAAAAAATAAGTGAACTCTCAAGAGAAATTGACAATATATTGAAAAACCTTCCTAATATTTTAGATAAAGATGTTCCATTCGGTTTAAGTGAAAAAAATAATTCTTTAATCAAAAGTAATGGTAAAATACCAAAGTTTAATTTTTTGCCAAAAGATCATGTCGAACTTGGTGAAAAACTTAATCAAATTGATTTTAAAACAGCTGCCAAGTTATCTGGCGCAAGATTTGTTATAACAAGCGAAGATATAGCTTTACTAGAAAGAGCTTTGATTTCTTTTATGTTAGATATAAATATAAAAGAATTTGGTCATAAAGAAATCTCACCACCATACTTAGTTAATTACGAAGTATTAGAAGGCACAGGACAATTACCAAAGTTTCATGAAGATTTATTTAAAACAGAATCTGAAAAATGGCTTATACCTACAGCTGAAGTTCCTTTAACAAACATAATAAGAAATGAAATTTTAAATGAGAATGATTTACCAATGAATTTTGTAGCATATTCACCATGTTTTCGAGCAGAAGCAGGTGCAGCTGGTAAAGACACCAGAGGTATGATTAGACAACATCAATTTTCAAAGGTTGAAATGGTGTCCGTAGTTAATCCTGATAAGTCAGACGATGAATTGTTAAGAATAACAAATTGTGCTGAAACAATTTTACAAAAATTAAGTTTACCATATAGGGTAATGCTTTTATGTAGTGGTGATACTGGCTTTTCATCAAAAAAAACTTTTGATATTGAGGTTTGGTTACCAGGGCAAAACCAAGGAAAAGGAGAATATAGAGAAATCTCATCTTGCTCTAATTGTGGAGACTTTCAATCTAGAAGAATGAATGCTAGATACAGGACACAATCATCTAAAGAATTATCATATCTTCATACGTTAAATGGATCATGTTTAGCTATTGGAAGAACTATAATTGCGATTTTAGAAAATCATCAAAACTCAGATGGAAGCGTTAATATACCCGAACCTTTGCAGCCTTATATGCATGGGAAAAAAATAATTTTAAATTAAAAAAATGAAAATTTTTAATCAAGTGTTAATAACAAATGATGATGGCTTTGAGTCAGAAGGAATAATAAAATTAAAACAAATTCTTAAATCTATCTCCCAAAAAGTTTATATCGTTGCACCAATGAAAAATAAATCTGCTTCAGGTAGATCAATTAATTTAGGTAAAAAAATTAAATTTAAAAGGTTATCCAACTTTGAATGGATTGTTGATGGCACTCCAACAGATTCTATGATATTTGCATTAAACAAAATTTTTACTAACAAACCTCCAGATTTTATTTTTTCTGGTATTAATAATGGTACCAATATTGGTGATGAGATATCTTATTCTGGAACAGTTGCTGCTGCTTTCGAGGGGGCTTTGAGAGGAATTCCAAGTATAGCTTTAAGCCAGGCTAGAAATAATAATAATCAAAAAAATTTTAAAGTAGTTGAAAAGTTTTTCCCTCAAGTCATGTCAAAAATAAATGAAATTAGATTTTTAGATAGTAGTTTTTTTAATGTAAATTTTCCAAATTGTGATGTTAAAAAAGTTAAAGAAATTATTGTTACTAAAATTTGTCATACTAAAATTTCAGATGAAATTCATGTGAATATGAAAAATAATTATTTTGAGATAGGAAAAATGAATGTTAAAACCACACATGATGTTAATTCTGATTTTTATGCTATTAAACAAAATTTTATTTCAATAACACCAATTAGTACAAATATGACAAATAATAAATATTTTGATGATATTTAAATAACATGACTAATATAAAAGAAGAAGAAAAGGCTAATTTAATCATGTCTTTAAGGTCTATGGGTATAATTTCTCATGATGTTCTTTCGGCATTAGAGAGCACTCCAAGAGAAATATTTATTCCTAAACATCTTTCTCATTATGCCTATGAAAATAGGGCACTCCCAATAGGTTTTAACCAAACAATTAGTCAACCATATATTGTTGCTTTGATGACAGAGAAGTTATCCTTAAACTCTAATGACATTGTTTTAGAAATAGGAACAGGATCTGGTTATCAAACAGCAATTATATCAAAATTGGTTAGAAAAGTTTATACAATTGAGAGGATTAATCCATTGTTAGTCGAAGCTAAATCATGTTTTAAAAAACTAAAATTAACAAATATTGTAACTAAAACAGATGATGGCTTTACGGGTTGGTTAAATATGTCGCCTTTTGATAAAATTATAATTACTTGCTCTTTATCCTCTGTTCATGAAGATCTCTTATTTCAATTAAAAGTTGGTGGTAAATGTATTGCACCAATCGGAAATAATTCTGGAAAACAAATATTAAAGTGTATTACAATATCAAATAAGAGAGAAAAAGATAACTGGGAAGATATTTGTGAAGTAAAATTTGTCCCTTTAATTAGAAATAATTAGTTTATGAAGATTTTGTTAAAAATTATAATTATCCTACTTTCTTCATGTTTATTTTTTGCTTGTAAACAAAGCTTTTTTCTTAAAAAAGATGTATCTTCAGTAAATGTAAATGAAATTGAGGTGAAAAAAAATAAATTTCCGATAGAAGGATTTATATTAATTAAAGAGGGTGATACAGTTTATAACATAGCAAATTCTTATGGAATTATTCCAAGTAAAATAATTAACTTAAACAATTTAAAAGAACCCTATAAACTTAAAGCTGGTAAAAAACTATTTTTACCATATCCAATTGTTCATGAAGTAATAGAGGGTAATACTATTTTTACTTTATCTCTTCAATATGCAGTTAGCCAATCTGACATTGTAGAGCTAAATAAATTAAAAAAACCCTTCATTCTCATCAAAGGAGATAAAATAAAAATACCTTTAGAAAAAGATTATACAGTTTTAGGTCTTCTTAAAAAACAAAAAATTCAAAATGATACTTACAAAAAGAGAACTAAAATTATAAACGACAATCCAAATTTCATTTGGCCAGCTAAAGGAAAATTAGTTAAAAGTTTTGGACCTTTTTCTGATGGCAAACAACATTATGATGGAATTGACATTGAATTAGAAGATAATCGTATATATGCAGCGGCAGATGGAAAAGTTGCCTTTGTTGGATCTAAAATTAAGACTTTTGGAAATATGATCTTAATAAAACATGACACAAAATGGATATCAGCTTATTCTAAAGTAGGAGAAAATCGAGTTAACGAAGGTGATATTGTAAAGAAAGGTCAGTTGATAGCTTTAGCAAAGAAAGATAAAGTTTTTCATTTTCAAATTAGAAAATCAAGAAATCCTATAGATCCAACATTATTACTAAATTAATTATTTTAAGTTAATTTTTGTGCTAGTTTCTCCAGCTATGTGTTGAATAAATTGCCACGCAACCCTTCCAGATCTTGCTCCCCTAGTTATAGACCATTCAAGTGCTTTTGCTCTTAGATAATCTTTATCTAACATGATATTAAATTGTTTTGAATAAGCATTAATAATTTCAAGATATATATCCTGGGAAATATTATGAAACCCAATCCAAAGTCCAAATCTATCAGATAAAGAAACCTTTTCTTCAATTGACTCGGATGGATTAACAGAAGTTGATCTTTCATTTTCTATCATATCCCTTGGCATTAAATGTCTTCTGTTCGATGTAGCATAAAAAACTACATTATCTGGTTTACCTTCAATACCACCATCTAAAATTGATTTTAAGCTTTTGTATGTATTTTCTCCTTCATCAAATGAAAGATCATCACATAATAGAATAAACTTTTGTTTATTAAATTTTGTTAAAATTGATAATAGCTTAGGTAAATGTATAATATCTTCTCTATGAATTTCTACTAATTTCAATAATTTATTTTTTAATTTATCAAGAATTTCTTGATGTACAGATTTAACTAATGATGACTTGCCTGTTCCTTTGGCACCCCAAAGCAAAACATTATTTGCCGGCAAGTTTTTTGCAAAATTATAAGTATTATTAATAAGAATTTTTTTTTGAGGTTCCAATCCTTTTAGTAAATCAATTGGAATTCTATTAATTTGATTAACTGGTTTTAAATAATTAGTATTTGCTTCAAAAACAAATCCATCTGAAATGTCTAGATCTTTACTTTCTATTGGGGGTGGTGAGATTCTCTCAAGGGCGTTTGCGATCCTGTTTAAAATTTCATTATTTACGTTTATTGACATATAGATCCTTAATTAAATATTTATTTATATACAAATTTTCTAATAAAACTATTAGGAATATTGTTTTTTTTAAAAAATAATGTACTCTGCCAGTGATTATTTATATAGAGGTAAAATTATGATATCAAATGCATTTGCTCAATCTGCTGGTTCTTCAGCAGGTGGCTTCAATATTGGAAGTTTAATTCCTTTTATTTTAATTTTTGTAATTTTCTATTTTTTGTTAATTAGACCTCAGCAGAAAAGGGTTAAAGAGCATAAAAATATGGTTATGAATCTTAAAAGAGGAAATGTAGTAGTAACGTCTGGTGGTATAGTAGGAAAAATAATTAAAGCTGTAGATGGTTCTGAAGACATTACAGTTGAAATTTCTAAGGGAGTAAATGTAGAGGTTGCAAGAAATACTATAGCTGATCTTAGAAAATAACTTATAGTTCTATATTATGAAATTTAATAAATTTAATCTAATTACTTTAGTAGTTATTTTTTTCTTAGCAGTATTATACTCAATACCGAATTTATTTAATAACTTCAAATTTAATTCTATTAGTTCAATACTTCCTGGAAAGACTGTCAATCTAGGTTTAGACCTCAAAGGTGGTTCATATCTATTATTGAAAGCTGAGCTAGAATCTGTTTTTAATGAAAAATTAGATAATACCTCGGCCCAAATAAGAAAATCGCTAAGAAAAAATAAAATCAAATATAAAAATCTTAGAACAGTTGATAATAGGATAAGTTTTAATATTAGAAATAGTAACGACAAAAGAAAGGTATTATCATTAATCAAAGAATATTCAAAAGATTTTTTAATTAACGATCAAAAAAATTATTTTTATTTAAATTTATCTGAATCTGGCATAAATAGTATAACAAAATCTACCATGCAACAGGCTATTGAAATAGTTAGAAGAAGAATTGATGAGAGTGGAACAAAGGAACCATTAATTCAACAGCAAGGTAAAGACAGAATTTTAGTTCAACTACCTGGAATTGACGACCCTGATAGAATAAAGAGACTTCTTGGAAAAACTGCAAAATTAACTTTCAGATTTACTCATCCAGAGATGACCACGGAAACGCTAAGCTTAAGTTCATTAACTCCACCTGGATATATCTTGCTAAATGAGCAAAAAGATAAAAATAAATTTTACATGATACAAAAAAAAGTTATGGTTTCAGGTGAAGAGCTGACAGATGCTAAAGCTGCATTCGATCAGGATGGAAATCCAGCAGTCATGTTTACTTTAACAACATCTGGTGGAAAAAAATTTGGAAGAATTACTGGTAAAAACATTGGAAGGCCCTTTGCTATAATTCTCGATAACAGAGTAATTAGTGCACCAATTATTCAAGGTCAGATTTTCTCTAATGGACAAATTACTGGAAATTTTTCTGTGCAAGAAGCAAATGATTTAGCATTGGTTTTAAGAGCAGGTGCGTTACCAGTTCCTCTAAATATTTTAGAAGAAAGAACTGTTGGACCAGGTTTAGGTAATGACTCAATTGAAGCTGGAAAGTTTGCAAGTATTATTGCAATAATAGCTGTAATTATATTTATGATTATTAGTTATGGATTTTATGGTATTTTTGCCAACTTAGCCTTAATAACAAATATGATTTTTATTATCGCTCTTTTAAGTGTTTTGCAAGCAACTTTAACTTTGCCAGGTATTGCTGGAATAGTTCTAACAATAGGAATGGCTGTAGATGCAAATGTATTGATTTTCGAGAGAATAAAAGAAGAGTTTAGAGTACGTAAAGAATTATTATCTTCTGTAGAAAATGGTTTTCAAAAAGCTGTTTCAACAATCATTGATGCAAACTTGACTACTTTCTTTGCAGCTTTTGCTTTATTTATATTTGGTAGTGGCCCTATAAAAGGTTTTTCAGTGACACTTATGATTGGTCTTATTACTTCGATGTATACTGCCATTGTCCTAACAAAATTCCTTACTACAGCTTATGTTAAAAGAAAGGTAGAAAAATTGAATGTTCAAATTTAATTTAGTATCTCAAAATGTAAATTTAGATTTTTTAAAGGTTAAAAATTTTGCCTTCTTATTTTCTATAGCTTTAATTATTTTAACTGTATTTTTTATTTTATATAAAGGTTTAAATTTTGGCATAGATTTCAAAGGTGGAGTTTTAATTGAATTAAGAGATAAATCTAATTCATCAGTTCAATTGTCTGAATTTAGAAAAAAAGCGGAGTTATTAAATGTTGGAGAAATTTCAGTTCAAAAATTTGGGAAGGAAACTGACGTACTTTTGCGAATTCAAAAACAACAGGGGGATGAAAGAAAACAAATTTTGTTAATTGAAAAAGTTAAAAACACTTTTGAAAAAGATTTTGAAATAAGAAGAACAGAATTTGTTGGTCCTGTTGTCGGAGATGAGTTAAAAGAGGCTGGATTAACAGCAGTAATTTTATCTCTTTTTTTAATAATGCTATATATTTGGTTTAGATTTGAATGGCAATTTGCAATTGCATCAATAATCGCTCTTATCCATGATGTTGTTTCCACTATTGGTTTATTTTCTATTTTCTCATTAGAATTTAATTTATCTATCGTTGCCGCAATTCTTACTACCGCAGGTTATTCTATTAACGACACCGTAGTGGTTTTTGACAGAGTAAGGGAAAACTTAAGAAAATATAAATCTAAAGAACACTATTTTATTTATAACAAATCTATAAATGAGACTTTATCAAGAACTTTGATGACTTCTGTAACTACTCTAATTGCATTAGTAATTATTTACTTTTTTGGTGGTGCTGTCCTTGCTGACTTCGCTTTAGCTATGATTTGGGGAGTTATCATTGGGACTTACTCATCTATTTTTATTGCGGTTTCTTTTTTAACTTTTTTTAAAATATATAAAGGTGAAAAAAAGGAAAATTCTAAACATATTCCAGAATATGAAAGATAAATCGAATAAGCAATTATTGTCTTTAACTTATAAAATAGGCGAAGTGCAAAAAGATTTACTTACAATATCTTCATACAGTGACACATTTGTTAAAATTGAAAGTAAAAGATATAATTTACCCCTATGTATTATTGGGAATAATATTTTTCAGTGGAATGATAAAAATTACCTTAATTTAAATTTAGAAATAGTTAAAAATTTATTTGATGATTCAAATAGATCAGTTGTTGATAGGATAGAGGTTATTATAATAGGTCTTTCAAGCGGAAAAATTAATAATTTAATAGACCTTAAAAATAAATCAATGGATACAAAACTGCCACTTGAAATAATGAAACATGATGCGGCATGCAGAACTATAAATATTTTGAGTATGGAAGGAAGAAAAATTTTAGCGATAATAATTTAGAAACTTTGAGTTTTAATCCATTTTTTGAAAGAATTAATAGCTTTTGTGGCCATAAATTCTTTTCTTTCTTTTCCTTTTAAATTTTTACAATCTGAATAATTAATTGAACTCATAAGTCCAAAATTTATGTTCATTGGTTGAAATGTTTTAGGATTGGCGTTTTTTGTTAAATGTTTAATTAGAGAACCATGAGCCGTTACATCTGGAGGGCTTCTAAATTTCTTTTTTAAGTTATCATGAGCAGCTATTCTGCCAACTAAATTGCCAATAGAACAAGATTCTACATAACCCTCTACACCTGTAATTTGTCCTGCGAAATAAATATTTTTATTTTTATTTAATCTCATGTCTTCATCTAATAGTCTTGGTGAGTTGATAAAAGTATTACGATGGAGACCCCCTAATCTTGCAAATTTTGCATTTTTTAAAGCTGGGATTTTTTGTAAAACTTCTTTTTGGACGGAATGTTTCATCTTAGTTTGAAAACCAACCATATTATACAATGTTCCAATCTTGTTATCTTGGCGAAGTTGGACTACAGCATAGGGTTTTATTTCACTATTAGGGTTTGTTAAACCTACAGGTTTCAGTGGTCCAAATCTTAATGTTTCAGAACCTCTTCTTATCATTTCTTCTATAGGCATACATCCTTCAAAATAAGGAGTATTTTCAAACTCTTTAAATTCAATTTTAGGTGCTTCAATAATAGTATTTAATAAATCATAATATTCTTCTTTTGTAAGAGGGCAATTTATATAATCATCTCCATTACCTTTATCATATCTAGATTGTTTCCAGGCAATGTTCATATTAATGCTTTCTTTATATACTATTGGAGCAATAGCATCAAAAAAGTCAAGTGGTTCTTCTTTAATAAGTTTATTAATAATTTTTGAAAAATTTGATGATGTCAATGGACCTGTGGCTATAATAATTTGTTCGTTTTTAAAATTTTTAATAGAGGTTATTTCTTTATTAACTAATTCTATAAGAGGGTTTTCTCTAATTTCTTGATCTATAAACTTAGAAAACTTTTCTCTATCAACAGCTAAAGCACTTCCTGCTGGAATTCTAGTATTATCTGCAGCTTTCATAATCAATGAGTCTGACATTCTAAGTTCTTCATGAAGAACACCTACAGCATTATGACGTTTATCATCTGACCTAAATGAATTTGAACATACTAGTTCTGCCAAAAAATTAGTTTTATGCACTTCTGTTGTTACTATTGGTCTCATTTCATAAAGATATGATTTTATACCAAACTTAGAGATTTGATGAGCAGCTTCACAACCAGCCAAACCACCACCAACTATGTGTATATTATTTTCGGATGACATTTTAAAATTATAAGATTGTTTTTAAGAATTGTCCTGTATAACTTTTTTTATTTTTTGCTAATTCTTCAGGTGTTCCGGTTCCTACAATTTCTCCACCTAAATCTCCTCCTTCTGGACCAAGATCAATTAAATAATCAGCAGTTTTAATTACATCTAAATTATGTTCAATAATTATAACCGTATTGCCATTATCTACAATTTTTTGAATAACTTCTAAAAGCTTTTTTATATCATCAAAATGTAGACCTGTGGTCGGTTCATCTAAAATATATATTGTTCTTCCAGTTCCCCTTTTGGCCAACTCTTTTGATAGTTTGATTCTTTGAGCCTCTCCACCAGATAATGTAGTTGCTCTTTGACCAATTTTTATATAACCTAAACCAACTTGGTAAAGAGTTTCAAGTTTTTCCCTTATAAATGGTACTGCTTGAAATAACTTTAATCCTTCACTTACAGTTAAATCTAACACATCTGATATAGAATGATTTTGCCATTTAACTTCTAATGTTTCTCTATTGTATCTTTTTCCCTTACATTGATCACATTGGACATAAACGTCCGGCAAAAAATGCATTTCAATCTTTATAACGCCATCTCCTTGGCACGTTTCACATCTTCCACCTTTAACATTAAATGAGAATCTTCCTGGCTGATAACCCCTGGCTTTAGACTCGGGTAAACCGGTAAACCAATCGCGAATATGTGAAAAAGTTCCAGTATATGTTGCTGGATTTGACCTAGGTGTCCTACCGATTGGAGATTGATCTATATCTATAATTTTATCGATTAAATGAATACCTTTTATTTGATCATACTTTTCTGGGATATTACTCGAACCATTTAACATTTTTGATAAAGCTCTTTGAAGGGTGCCTATTATAAGTGTAGATTTACCACCGCCAGAAACACCTGTTACACATGTAAGCACTCCTAGCGGAAAAGTAGCATCTATATTTTGAAGATTATTACCAGAAGCACCAAGAATATTAATTGATTTATTTAAATCTATTTTTCTTCTTTTTGATGGCAATGGAATTTCTTTAATACCAGATAAATAATTACCAGTAATACTCGCTTTTATTTTTTTTACTTGATCTGGTGTTCCTTGTGCAATTACTTTACCTCCATCAATACCAGCTCCAGGACCTATATCCACGATATAGTCAGCTGATAACATTGCTTCTAAATCATGTTCAACCACAACAACTGTATTACCAAGATCTCTCAACTTTTGTAGTGTTTCTAAAAGTTTTTCATTATCCCTTTGATGTAATCCAATACTAGGTTCATCTAATACGTAAAGAACTCCTGTAAGTCCAGACCCAATTTGACTTGCTAGACGAATTCTTTGACTTTCACCACCGGATAATGTTCCACTTTTTCTTGACAAGTTAAGATATCCTAAACCAACACTAGTTAAAAAACCTAATCTATCATTAATTTCTTTTAATATTTGGTTTGATATTTTTACATGTTGATCTATTAACTTAGATTTAAGTGTTAAAAACCATTCTTTTGCTTCATGTATAGATAAATTTGTTATTTCAGTAATATCTTTTTTATCTATTTTAATAGCTATAGCCTCATCTTTTAATCTTTTGCCTTTACATATTGGGCAAGCTTGGTCCGACAAAAACTTATTTAACTCCTCTTTAATCCAGTTACTTTCATTTTCTTTTAATCTTCTTTTCAAACTAGGAATAATTCCCTCAAATGACTTAGTAGATTTAAACACTCTTGTTCCATCATTATATATTATTTCAATTTTTTCGTTCTCCGAGCCATATAATAATGAATTTTTTACTTTATCATTTAACTTATTAAATGGCGTATCAAGATCAAAATTGTAATGTCTCCCTAATGACTCAAGGGTTTGAACATATAACTTGCTAGAATTATTTGCCCATGGTGCTATTACGCCTTCTCTGAATGTTAAATTCTTATTCGGTATAATTAAGTCTTCAGAAAAAACTCTTGAGTAACCCAATCCATCACATTCTTTACATGCTCCAGCTGGATTATTAAAAGAAAATAATCTTGGTTCAATTTCATCAATAGTAAAACCACTTTCAGGACATGAAAAATTTGATGAGTAAACATATTTCTGTTTGTCTTCATTTATTACATAAAGCAAACCGTTTGACAAAGTTACTGCAATTTCAATTGAGTCAGCTAATCTTTGCTGAAGTTCAATTAAATCTTCATCACTTTTTTTTATTATTATTCTATCTACAACTACTTCAATATCATGTTTTTTGTATCTATCAAGTTCAGGAATATCTTCAATTTCATAAAATTCATTATTAACTCTAAATCTTTGGAAACCTTTTTTTCTTAAATCAATGAACTCTTTTCTATATTCACCTTTTCTTCCTCGAACAATTGGGGCTAGAATATGAAGTTTTGAATTGTTTTCGAATTCTAATACTTTATCTACCATTTGTGAAATAGTTTGACTTTCAATTGGCAAGCCAGTTGTTGGTGAATAAGGAATACCTATTCTAGCCCATAGAAGTCTCATGTAATCATATATTTCAGTAACAGTTCCAACTGTTGATCTCGGATTTTTACTTGTAGTTCTCTGTTCAATCGATATAGCTGGAGATAATCCTTCTATTAAATCAACATCTGGTTTATGCATCATTTGTAAAAATTGTCTTGCATATGCTGACAATGATTCTACATATCTTCTTTGACCTTCAGCATAAATCGTATCAAAAGCAAGCGAACTTTTTCCTGATCCAGAAAGACCAGTTATTACAATAAGCTTATTTTTTGGTAAATCGATATCAATATTTTTTAAATTATGCTCTCTCGCACCCCGAACTTGGAGATATTTAGTTGGCATTAAGTCTTTTATTTTGTTCATTTTTTAAGTTTGTGAAATAAGTGTTGTAAAATAGGTATTAAATGCTTTAAATATTATTTAATATTTTTTTACGGAGCTTCAAGATGAGTGGTAGTGTAAATAAAGTTATTTTAGTTGGTCGTTTAGGAAATGACCCAGATGTCAAAGCAATGCAAAATGGTGATAAAGTAGTTCTTTTTAGCTTAGCAACATCTGATAGATGGAAAGACAAGATTTCTGGCGAGCAAAAGGAAAGAACAGAATGGCATAGGGTGGTAATATACAATGAAGCTATTGGAAGAATTGCTGAACAATATTTAAAAAAAGGAAGTGCAGTTTATCTTGAAGGTCAACTTCAAACAAGAAAATGGACAGATCAACAGTCTGGTCAAGATAGATATACTACTGAAGTTGTCGTTCAACGGTTTAAAGGTGAGTTAACTCTTTTGGGTTCTAGAAATGAAGAAACAAAGATACAAGATAACAAAATTGAAAATAATGAGTTCAATCAGGAAAATCAAAACAAAGAAAATATTTTAGCTAATAAAGATAAAATACCTGATATGATTGATGATGATATACCTTTTTAATTAAAAATTAAAATATATAGTATTTTATAGTAATATATATTACTATATGTTGTATTTTCAATTTATGAGTTAATTTTGGATAACGACGATAACAAGACTGAAGAAACACCCGAAGCCCCACCAGTAGAACCCAATACGACTATAATTTCTATAACTGATGAAATGAAAAAGTCTTATTTGGATTATGCCATGAGTGTCATAGTTTCAAGAGCTATACCTGATGTTAGAGATGGTTTGAAGCCAGTTCACAGAAGAATTTTATATGCCATGTTAGAAGGTGGTTATGATTGGTCTAAACCTTACAGAAAATCTGCAAGAGTTGTTGGAGATGTAATGGGTAACTATCATCCTCATGGAGATTCTGCAATATATGACTCTATGGTAAGAATGGCTCAAGATTTTTCTATGAGAGTTAAACTTGTTGATGGGCAGGGTAATTTTGGTTCTGTGGATGGAGATCCACCTGCTGCCATGAGGTACACCGAATCAAGATTAAGCAAGGCCTCTGAGCTTCTGCTTAGTGATATTGATAAAGAGACAGTAAGTTTTAACCCTAATTATGATGATACTCAATTTGAACCTTCAGTTTTGCCAGCTGAATTTCCAAACATTTTAGTTAATGGTGCAGGTGGTATTGCAGTTGGAATGGCTACAAATATTCCTCCACATAATCCAGTTGAAGTAGTTAACGCTTGCAAAGCTCTTTTGGAAAATGAAGAACTAACGGTTGATGAATTACTTGAAATTATTCAAGGACCCGATTTTCCAACAGCTGGTCTTATTATGGGGAGAACAGGCATAAGGGAAGCATATTTGTTAGGCAAAGGAAGTATAATTATGCGTTCTAGAGCCGAGATAAATATATCATCTAAGGATAGAGAAAGTATTATTGTCTCTGAGATACCTTATCAGGTTAACAAGGCACAATTGTTAGAAAAAATAGGTGAATTAATAAAAGATAAAACTATTGAAGGTATTTCAGATATCAGAGATGAGTCTGATAGAAAAGGAATGAGAATTGTAGTTGAAATTAAAAAGGATTCTCAAGCAGATATAGTGTTAAATCAATTATGGAAACATACCAGACTTCAAACTAGTTTCCCTATAAACATGCTCGCTTTGGATAATGGTCAACCTAGGCAAATGGGATTAAAGGATATATTAATATCTTTTATTAATTTTCGTAAAGAAGTGGTTATAAAAAGAACCAAATTTCTTTTAAATAAAGCAAGAAACAGGGCTCATATATTAGCAGGTTTATTAGTCGCTTTATCCAGCATAGATGAAATAATTCAAATTATAAGATCATCTAAGGACCCTGAAGTAGCTAAGCAAAAATTATGTGAGACCCTGTGGCCAGCTTCAGATATTGAAGATCTTATTAAAATTATAAGTGATCCTGTTTATAAAGTGATTGATCAAAAGTATAAGCTCTCAGAATTACAAGCAAAATCGATTTTAGAGTTAAGGTTACAAAGATTAACAGGCTTAGAAGTTGAAAAAATAAAAGAAGAAATAGAGACTTTAGCAGAAGATATTAAAGAGTATTTATTAATCTTATCAGATAATTTGAAATTAAAAAATGTATTATTGTCTCAATTTGACTTAGTAATTAAAAAATTATTTTCTGAAAGAAAAACTGAAATATCTGATAGTTTAATTGATCAAGAAGACGAAGACTTAATCCAAAAAGAGGATATGGTTGTTACGGTTAGTCATCGCGGATATATAAAAAGAGTTGCTCTTTCAACGTATCGTGCACAAAGGAGGGGTGGTAAAGGAAGAGCTGGTATGAAAATTAGAGATGAGGATATGGTAACTTCTCTCTTTGTAACCGACACTCATACACCAATCTTATTTTTTACTTCATCTGGTATGGTTTATCAATTAAAATGCTATAAATTACCAGAGGCAGCCCCACAAGCTCTTGGAAAGGCAATGGTAAATATTTTACCTTTATCACAAGACGAAAAAATTCAAACAGTTATGCCAATGCCATCGAACAAAGATACATGGAACGACTTACAAATAATTTTTGCTACAAAAAATGGAAATGTCAGAAGAAATCAACTTAGCGACTTTATTAACATTAGGCAAAATGGTAAAATTGCTATGAAATTACATAATAATGACGAATTAGTATCAGTTTTACCTTGCGATAAAGATGATAATATTTTTATTGCCACTAGACTTGGTAAAGCAATAAGATTTGATATTAATGATGTAAGAATATTTGTAGGAAGGGACTCATCAGGAGTTAGGGGAATTAAACTTAAACCTGATGACTTTGTAGTTTCAATGTCTTTAATTCCAAAAGATGAAGAAAAATATGTTCTTTCTGTAACAGAGAATGGTTTTGGTAAAAGAACTCTAATTGATGACTATAGAAGGACTAATAGAGGAGGTCAGGGTGTTGCGAATATTGAATGTTCAGACAGAAATGGTCCTGTTGTCTCATCATACATTGTTTCTTCATTAGATCAGATAATGCTAGTAACAAATGCAGGTAAACTTATAAGAATGAAAATACATGAAAATGAAAACAACTCTATTCGTGTCACTGGTAGAAAAACACAAGGGGTAAAGTTATTTGACGTTGACGAAGATGAAAAGGTTATGTCAGTTGCATTGCTTTTAGAAAGTGATGATGAAAATGAAGAAGAAAATGAAATTAATAAAAATTAATTATCTACAAAATATTTAATGAAACGAATAGCTTTATATCCAGGTTCATTTGATCCATTAACAAATGGTCATTTAGATATTATGAGAAGGTCATTAAGTATTTGTGATAGTCTTATTGTAGGAATTGCGATTAACAAGCAAAAAAAGCCTTTTTTTACTGTAGAAGAGAGAATAAACCTAATTAAAGATGCCATTAATGAAAATAAAACTTTAAATAAAGAAAATAAATCTAATATCTCAGTTAAATCTTTTGATAGTCTTTTAATTAATTTTTCAAAAGAAAATTACGTTTCGATGATTATAAGAGGTCTAAGGGTAGTTTCAGACTTCGATTATGAATTTCAAATGGCAGGTATGAATTCACGTTTGAGTGCTAATATACAAACTATTTTTTTGATGGCCTCAGAAAATAATCAATTTATTGCATCTAGATTTGTTAAAGAAGTCGCTAGTTTAAATGGTGATATTTCGTCTTTTGTTCCAAAAAATGTTTATAAAGCAATTAAACAAAAATTTAATTATTAACACTTGATTAATATACAATTTTAAAATAAGTTTTGATTTTAATTAGGGCCGTTAGCTCAGTTGGTAGAGCAATTGACTTTTAATCAATGGGTCGCAGGTTCGAATCCTGCACGGCTCACCATTTTTTAATAAATGATTAATTCAATCTAGTATCATTTTTTGAAAAGAAATGAATGTCTTTTTGGGATATTTTGAGTCCTAATTTTTGATTTAACGGTACCTTTATATCCGGTTTTTCTTTTACAATTACAAAATTTTCTTTTACGCCTACATCCACATATATGAATTGTTCTGCACCAAGATATTCAATAAATTTTGCATATCCTATAAAAGAAGCTTTTTTAGTTTCACAAATGATAATTTTCTCAGCTCTAAAACCTATTTTTTGAATATCTTTGTTATTACATCTAATATTTGTTTTTTTGTTTATTTTATCAATGAAATAAACATTGCCATTTATAGTAGTACATTCTAATACATTCATCTTTGGGGTGCCTATAAATTTTGCAACAAAAAGATTTTTAGGACGATTGTATAATTCCTTAGGTGTGCCAACCTGAATAATTTTGCCTTCATTTATAACCACGATTCTATTAGCTAATGTCATCGCTTCAACTTGGTCGTGTGTTACATAAATTGTTGTGATGCCAAGCTTTTTATGTAGTCGAGAAATCTCTAAGCGCATTTCTATTCTCAACGAAGCATCAAGGTTAGACAGAGGTTCATCAAATAAAAAAGCTTTTGGTTCTCGAATAATTGCTCTTCCTATTGCTACTCTTTGTTTTTGCCCTCCAGATAGTTCTTTTGGTAAACGATTTAATAAAAGTTTTAATTTTAAAGTTTCTGCAACTTGATTAACTTTTTGAGTAAGGATTTCTTTATTAATACCTGATGTTTTTAGAGCAAAACCAATGTTTTCAAAAACATTCATGTGAGGATAAAGAGCATAAGATTGGAAAACCATAGATAATTTCCTATCAGATGGTATTTTGTCAGTTACATCTTTGTTTTCAATTAATATTTTTCCAGACTCTAAATCCTCTAAACCAGAAATAATTCTTAATAATGTTGATTTTCCACATCCAGATGGCCCAACTAAAACTATAAATTCACCATCAATTATATTTAAGTTTATATCTTTAATGACATGGTTTTCACCAAACCATTTTGAAATATTATTAAGTTTTATTGAAGCCATTTTTTTTATTTTTAAAATTATTTATTAAACTTACATCGATTTTTTCTTTACAAAGTTCAAGATAAATTGCTGCAGTCCATGAAAAATCCTTACCGCCTAAACCAACTCCTGTATGTGGATCAAAATATTCTGCCATTCCATAAGACTCAATTAATTTTATTGTATCATTTCTAATTTTTTCTGCGATCTTATACTCACCTTCATCTTCTAATCCAATTGCAATCATATAATTCATCACACACCAAATTGGACCTCTCCAATATCTCTTGCTTTCAAAACTTTGATGATTTGGATCAAGACTAGGCATGCCATATGAACATATATCTAATATTCTTTTGCAATGATCTACAATATATTTTTTTTGCTTACTTGTTCCTGCGCCCGCATATAATGAGAGTAAAGATGCATTTGTTATTGCGTCTGAAAAACAATTATTTCTTCTATCGAACGCAGTGAAAGATTTCACCTGTTCATTCCACATTTTTTGGCAGCCTTTATTAAGAATAGAAATCCAATTTTTAATTTCATCAATAACATGTATGTAATTTAGATGTTTTGCTAATAATAATAAGTCTTTGTTAGCACGAAGAAAAATAAAATTTACTCCAGGGTCAACTGCAGAAAAAGGACCTCCAAAATGCATTATTGTTTTATTCCAATTACAATTTCTTCCAAAGTGAAGAATTGACATGAACCTATCATAATGATCTTTAGTTGGTCTTTCAGACTTATCAACATGAGATATATCACGTCTTGAATAACTAGAAATATCATTTGGAATTTTAATATTTTCAAGACCTATATCCCAATCTGGGCAATTATCCCTTCCAGACTCCCATGGATGTACAATGCTAATAAATCCTTCCTTAGATGGATCTCGTGCTAAAAAATACCACTTGTGATAAGCCATAATTGAATTAAAAAGTGTTCCAGCTTTAAGTTTATCATATTCATTACCTCTTTTTACCATCTGCCAAATTATACTTGCTAAAACTGGAGGTTGAGAATGACAACTAGTCTTAGATTTAGCATTTATTTTCCATTGATCTGGACCAGGAAAATAATCAGGATCATTTTGATGAAAGATAATGTGTGGTATCATCCCATCCCGCCATTGCGCATTAATTAACATAATTAATTCTTGCCAAGATCTAGTTTTATCAAATAAGGAAATTCCTAACGCTGTAAAAGCAGAATCCCAATTCCATTGATGAGGGTAAAGACGATTAGTTGGTATTGTAAAACCACCACGATCATTATTAATTATTACTTTAATTGCTTCTTCTATCATCTTTCCCATATTTTATCCTTTTACTCCACCAGATGATAAACCAGAAATTAAAAATTTTTCTAAATACAGAAATATTACCATAACCGGTAATGTTGCAATAACTGCACCTGCCATCAAATGTTGCTGTGGAATTTCTGAAGAGTTTAATGATACAATGCCTCTTGACAATGTGAATAAGTCAGTATCATCTAGAAACATAAACGCAAACAAAAATTCATTCCATGCAATCATAAATACGTACAAAGCAACACTAACAATCGCAGGTTTTGATAAAGGCATTGCAATTTTTATAATTATCTGAAACCTTGACAATCCATCCATAATTGCAGCATCGTCAATTTCTTTAGAAAGCGAGTTGAAATAACCTCTAAGCATATACAGCGCAACAGGTATTGTTGTCGCAGGATATACTATTAATAGTCCAAATAATGAATTTCTCAAACCTAATTGTGAAAAGACAGCATAAAGTGGTATAACTAAAACGATGGATGGAATTAAGTAAATTAAAATCACTGACCCTGAAAACCACTCTTTGGCTGGAAATCTTAACCTTGAAAGAGCGTATGCTCCAGGTATAGAAAAAAATAATGTTACAAACACTGTGATAATAGAAACTAAAAATGAATTAAATAAAAAAATATGGAAATTAAAATTAGTAAACAATTCAATGTAAGAACTAAATAAAACGTTCAAATCAGATGTAGAATTTAATGAAAGATCCAATGGATTTAAAATTAAGCTTTGTTGATTTTTTAAGCTTGTCATTATCATGATATAAAAAGGTAAAAGAGTTATTAAAATTAAAATTATTAATCCTAGTCCCCATAGTAATCTTAAGTAAAATTTCTCTAAATTATATCTCGATAATTTTCCGATATTAATTTGTTTCAAAGATAAATAAATACTAATCCAAGTAAAAAAAGAATTAATGACTACTAACAAAAAAGTTGAAATCGAATTAGTTTTTTTTTGGAGAAAAGGATCTCCGAATGTAAAGCTATATATTAGTAAAACCATAAATATTATTGATAATAAATGAAATTTTATTGAAATTTTATTTTGTAAAAATACATAAATTACGCTAATTAATGACCCAACAATTAGAAAAGGTACAACGTTGACATATAATTTTTCTCCGATTGTTAAAATTCCAATCATAGTACAAATAATTTGCCAGAATAATCCCCATATCGAACCAGTCAAAATTGAACAAAATAATCCATATTTCCAAAACATTAAATTGTTTCCTTTTTAGAGTATTTTATGAAAAATATTGAGAAAATTAATAAAATTAAAAATATGATTACAGCTACTGCCGCGCCAGCACCTAAGTTAGAAATTGCAAATGCTTGTTCATAAACATTTACCGTGAGAGTTCTTGTACCAGCATTACCTCCAGTTAGAAGAAAAATGTCATCAAATTTATTAAAAGTCCAAATAAATCTAAGTAAAAACAAAGTAGCAATTATGCCAATTAAAAATGGCAGTGATAAAAAGTAAAATTGTTGTAATGGTGTTGCTCCATCTATTTCTGCAGCTTCATAAATGTCTTCTGGTATAGATTGCATTTTTGCAAGTATGAATAGAAAGGAAAGAGGAAAATATCTCCATATTTCAAAGATAATGACCATAGACAAAGCTAATGGGAACTTGAGTTCAAATCCAAAAAAATAAAATGATACAAACTTTTGGCCAAAAAAATTAATTGGTTTTTCAATTACTTCCATTTGAATTAGCATAGAATTCACTACTCCAGAAAAAGGGTCAAATAGAATTACCCATGCAAATGCAACAGCGATAACAGGTGATACATAAGGAAAAAGAAGCAGTCCTCTAATTATAGGACGTCCTTTAAAAGATTTTTGCAAAATTTGAGCTGCAAAAAGACCTAATAATAAGGCTCCCGCAGTACCAAAAACAGTATAATAAATAGTAATTTTTAGTACTTGCCAAAATTCGTTTGCAGAAAAAATTTTTTTAAAGTTTTCCAAGGTGAAATCAAAAGATGTTAAAATATTTGTGGTAGTAAATGATGCTATTGGTTTATGTTTTTTTGGATTATCATCAATGTTTACCCAAGAATCATTTCTTGAGACTTCTAGTATGATTTTTCCAGAGGATTTAGCTTTTAATTTACCCAGAGTACAAATAAGTTTATTTGATTCAACTGAACATATTGTGTCTTGTTTAATTTCTCTAATGTCAATACCCTTAGGGATGAAATCTGTAAAAATCACCTCATTTAAATCATACTTAGTTGATGAGTTTCTGTATCTATAATGAATTTTAGCAATTTCTCCACTTTTGGACAACTTACCTCTAATATTTTCTTTAATGATGAGTGTTGGTGGTCTTAAGTCCCCAAGAGAAATCGGTTTGAAAGAAATCCAAAAGTTAGCGATCAGAGGTATCAATACTATTGATAAAACTAAACAAATTGTTGGTAATATTAAAAGTAATGCAAGTTTTTTTTCTTTCCTTAAAAGTTCACTACTTTTATATTGAATATTTTTTTTCATTCTTAACTGTTAAGATATGATGCATTAATTAACAGACGACCCTATATGAGTCGTCTGTAATAATAAAGTTATTTAATTGAAGAAAGTTCTTTATTCAATTTTGAGACTGCAGTTTTAACATCAATTTGATCATCTATAAATTCTCTAACAATACGGTTTATAATCTGTGAATTTATAATTTTTGATGCTAATGACAACTGACCCTCTGAAACTCCCCAACGGTCTGCTGTTTCTAATCCTGCAACAATTTTATTAATTGTTGTAGGAGAGTATAACTCTGATAAAGGAGCTTTTCTATCTACACCAACTGGGAGTTTAGACCAAGCAGTAACATATTTTGATGTATCTAAAGGTTCTCCTCTTCTTACAGGGAATTTTCCTTCTGGTGCAATAGAAAGAGTTGCCGTATAACCATCTTTCATTGAGTATTTTACAAACTCGGAAGCAACATCAGTATTAGCATCTGAAGTTACCCCAAAGTAGCGAATATCTGCCCACGCAGCTCCACCCGGGTTAGAAGGGCCTCCAAATGTTGTAATTATTCCAGTTTTTTGAGCTAATGCTTTTGAGGTAGGATCATTGTTAATTGTTGGCGGTGCGGAGTTTCTTAATCCTGCTAATTCATCAAGAATAAATGGTGACCAAATAATCATTGCAGCTTTTCCTGCAAAATAAATTGCTCTGGATTGTTTCCAATATAATTCGCCAGCAGGTGAAGCCTTAGCAATTTTTTTATAAAAGTTTAAAACTTCAGTTGTTGCTTTTTCATTTAAAGGTGAGAACCCTTTATTATTTACAGGTGATACACCGTTTGCAAGAAAAACATGCTCCAGAACTTGACTCATAAAATTTTCATCAACTTTTGTAGCAGCAACAAAACCATACATATTAGGTGGGCTATGCAATTTTTCTATTGCAGCTTCAATATTTTTATAGCTATTAGGTGCGGCTAAACCAGCTTTATCAAAAAGGTCTTTTCTATATACGACCATTTGAGTCCAACCATCTACAGGAACGGCTGCAGTTTTACCATTATATTGAGCCATTGTAATTGCCCCTGGAGCAAAAGTACTTTTTTGTAGCTCGTTAACGATATCTTCATTCGTTTCAACATCTAATATACCTGCCTCAGCCCATGGAAGTACATACTGAAGTGTATGATAAATGACATCTGGTAAATCTCCTGCTGCAAATGCTGCAGTAGCTCTTTTACCAAGATCTTTTTCAGAAACTGGAATGACTTCAACTATATGACCTGTTCTTTTTTTAAAATCTTCAGCCATAGCTTTTTGTTTCGCCAAACGCGCTGGTTGTTCTTCTGTAGTCCAAAACCTAATTTTTTCTGCAGATGCATTACTTACAAAAAATAAAAAAATCAAGTTATAGACAAGAAAGTTAATAATTTTTTTCATATTTTCTCCTCCTATTTAGTTTTAAAATGTTAATTTATTTAACACTTTATTCCGCCATGGGCGGGTTATCAGTACTTCTTCTCAATATTGAAGCACTAAAAAGTTTTTGAAGTTCAGTTGGTTTTTTTCTGCCTTCAACTAATTTTATTAGCATTTCAGCCAATTTTCTGCCGACTGATTGCAGTGAATGTTCCATTGTTGATAATTGAGGTTCCATCCATGCACCAAGTGCAAGGCCGTCATATCCAATTAAGGAAATTTCTTTCCCCGGGTAAATGTTATGATTTCGTAATGATTGCATTGCCCCAACTGCAACTGTATCTGAAACACAGCAAACGCTTGTTGGGGGGGATTTTAGTTTTAATAGTTCATTCATTGCTTTCATTCCACCTTCAAAGCTTAATTCAGCAACTTGAAAGTATTTGCTAGAAACTGACAAACCTTTTTCTAAGAGAGCTTTTCTCCATCCAACTTCTCTTTGAATAGAGAAATTGTATATAGAGGGACCTCCTATATGTGCAATTTTCTTATGTCCTAAAGATATGAAGTGATTTGTCATATCATAGAAAGCGGCTTCATTATCAATATCTAGCCAAGCTGAGTCATCACAACTTTTAGATCTTCCGTGAGCAACAAAAGGTATTTTCAAGTCTTTTAATAGTTTAAATCTTTTATCATTCCATAAGGTTCGAGAAATTATTAAACCACTTACGCTTTTAGAAACAGACAATTTTTTGAAAAGTTGCATTTCTTCTTCTAAACTTTTCGCAACAAGAACTTTAAGATCCCATCCTTTTATATTTAAAGCTGAAGTCATTCCAGCCATCAGTTCTCCTAAAAAAGGGTCATTCAATTGCCCATCTCGCCATGGAATGATAAAACCTAAACATTCTGCATTTCCAGAAGCAAGTCTTCTTGCAAAAACGTTTGGTTGATATCCCATTTTTAAGACTGTTTCGTTAACTAATTCTTTAGTTGTTTTTGATATATCTTTATAATCATTTAAAGCTCTTGAGACAGTAGATTCAGATATCTGAAGCTTTTTTGCTATTGATTTAAGTGATGAGTATGACACAATTTAAAATCTTTAACGAAATCGCTTTCGGAGTCAACCGAAATCGCTTTCGTGAATTATTAAACTTAAATTATGGTTTTAAAAAATTAATTAGTTTAAATATATTAAATCGTTAATTATTATTATAAAAATATATTATCTTTAAATATTTTTGTTGATGCTTAAATATTAAAAATGAAAAAAGACTGTCAAATCTTATGGTTTAAAAAAGATTTAAGAATATTTGATCATAAACCTCTATTTGAAGCTTCAAAAACATTCATACCTACAATACCAATCTATATTTTTGAAACAAATTACTGGAAACAACCTTTTTCATCAAAGAGACATTGGTATTTTATTCATGATTGTTTATTAGATTTAGATAAACAATTAAAATCTATTAACTCTGAATTATTTGTTTTTAGAGATGACATTATAAAAGTTTTAAAAACTATTAATAAAATGTTTAATCTTAAATCAATGTACGCTCATGAGGAGACATCTAACTTGTGGACATATGAAAGAGATAAAAAAGTTATAGAATGGTGTAATCTAAATGAAGTAAAGTTTCATGAATTCCCAACTAATGGAGTTATAAGAAAATTAAAAAATAGAAATAATTGGTCAAAGTTAAGAAATAAAAGAATGTCTGAGGAATTGTATAAAAAACCTCAATCTTTAAAAACATTAAAAAATGCCTTCATGACAAATATACCTAGTAAAAACGATAAAGTTTTTGAAAAAGGTCTAATTGCGTCTTATCAAAAAGGTGGGAGAAAAAGAGGAATAGCACTAATTAACAATTTCCTTAATAAAAATCTAGATAACTATTTGAAACATATTTCTGGTCCAAGTTTATCTGAAAAATTCTGCTCACGACTATCACCTCATTTAACACATGGAACAATTTCTGTAAAAGAGGTTTATAAATTAATTGATAAGCATAAGAAAGAATGTGATTTACTCAGAATTTCATACAATAAGAGAAGTTTATCAGCATTTAGATCTCGGTTATCTTGGAGATGTCATTTTATTCAAAAATTAGAAGATCAACCTTTAATCGAAAATACTTGTATGCACATAGCATATGAAGGAATGAGAAGTAAATCGCCAGATAAAAGAAAATTTGAAGCTTGGAAATCTGGAAAAACAGGTTTTCCATTTATTGATGCATGTATGCGTTATTTAATTTACCATGGTTGGATAACATTTAGAATGCGAGCTATGCTTACAAGTTTTGCAAGCTATGATTTATGGATAGACTGGAGAAAATCAGGTTATGTTTTAGCAAAACTTTTTACTGATTACGAACCAGGTATACATTATAGTCAATTACAAATGCAATCAGGTGTCACAGGAATTAATACTTTAAGAATTTATAATCCGATTAAACAATCTATGGAGCATGACATAGATGGAGTTTTTATCAAAAAATGGGTACCCGAACTAAAAAAAGTACCTATTTCTTTTATTCACGAACCATGGAAAATGAATTTAGAAACTCAAATTAACTGTAATTGTTTGTTAGAAAAAAATTATCCAAAACCAATCATTGACCATAAAAAAGCTATACAAGTAGCTAGACAAAAAATATCTGAAATTAGAAAAAAAGATGGCTTCAAAGTAAATGCAAAAAAAGTTTTTGAAAAACATGGTAGTCGAAAAAATAAATCAAAAATTAATCATATAAGTTCAAGAGGACAACTATCTCTTTTTACGTAAGATTTTAAAGTGTTAAAATTTTTTTGTTTCATTGGTTGCATTCATAATATAAAATTAAGAAGATATGTAAGGATGTGAATATGAAACTTTATTTTGCCCCAAAGTCACGTGCAGTTAAAATAGCGTGGTTGTTAGAAGAACTAGAATTAAATTATGAAATAGAAAAATACTCAGTAGGAGATAGGGCGTTACGTACCCCAGAATATTATAAAATCCACCCTATGGGAAGAATACCAGTATTAGAAGACGGTGATGTAAGAATTTATGAGTCTGGTGCAATTGTGCAATATTTATTAGCTCGACATGGTAATGGAAAACTTATGCCAACTGTTGATCACTCTTCATTCCCTGATTTTCTTCAATGGATACACTATGCAGAAGGTTCAATCATGCAACAGGTTAATAGTTTGGTTGTAGAAACTATTTTGCTCCCTCCTGAAAAAAAGAATGATGTAAATGTAGCAAGAGCTCTAAAATTATTAAAGGTTGCATTAGGAAACGTTGATAATAGATTACAAGATAGAGATTATTTAACAGGTGTTTTTTCAGGTGCTGATATTATGACTGGACATTCATGTTATGGAGCAAAGTTAGCAGGTGCTGATATTTCAGATATGAAAAACTTAAACGCATATATTGATAGATTACTGGAAAGACCGGCTTTTAAAAAAGCAAGATCATTATAGTAAGTTTATAGGTTTAAATATGCCTAAACATCTTGGAGAACTGCCTTCGTTAGCAGCCAAAAAATTTGGAAATAAAGAAGCTCTTTTTTTTAATGAACGTTCTTTTACTTTTAATGAAATTAACTTATTTGTTGAAAAATTAGCATCAAATTTAAAATCCCTTGGAATAAATCAAAATGATGTCATTACATTATATGCCTCGAATAGTTGGGAATGGATAATTAGTTATTTTGGAATAGCAAGAGTAGGTGCGGTAATAAATCCTGTAAATACAATGTTAACGCCAACAGAAGTTAAGTATGTAGTTAATGATTGTAAAGCAAAAGCTATTATCACTTCATCAGATAAAGTTCCTCAAATTATTGATTTAAAAAAAGAAGGAAAGATAAACTTTATAATATCGTTTGATAATTCCATTGATGATACAATATCTTTTAATGATTTAATCAGTAAAGATTGTACTGAAATTCAAATGCCTGATACTGATCCAAATTCTCTATCAACTATCGCTTATACCTCTGGCACTACTGGTCATCCAAAAGGTGCTATGCAATCTCATAATGCAGTAATTTTAAATGGCGCTATGACAAGCCAAATGCATATTCGAGGAGAAAATGATGTCGTTGTTAGTGCCTTACCTTGTCCTCATGTTTATGCAAATGTAATTATGATAGGAATGATAATGTTTGGCACAAAGTTAGTTCTCCATAAAACTTTTGATCCAGCGTCAATATTTAAGGATATCGAAAAGCACAAAGCCACTATATTTGACGGTGTTCCTACGATGTTTATGTATATGATGAATAGCCCTGAATTTAATAAAGCTGATCTGTCAACTTTAACAAGATGTTATGTTGGTGGACAAACCATGCCTGTTGCTACTATGCAAGATGTAGAAAAGACTTTTAAAGTTCCATTAATTGAACTTTGGGGAATGACCGAAATAGCTGGCCTAGGTTCAACTCATCCATTTTATGGGAAAAACAAGCATGGTTCTATAGGTTGTGCCATGCCTTTTTGTGAACTGAAAATTGTTGATGTAAATAACCCAAAAAAAAATATGCCTGTTGGCGAAGTAGGAGAATTAATGGTTAAGGGACCAATAACAATGATAGGATATTTTGGAGATGAAGAAAAAACTAAAGAAACATTAGAAGATGATGGTTGGCTTCACTCTGGAGATTTAGCAAAAATAGATAATGATGGTTATTATTTCATAGTAGATAGAAAAAAAGACATGATTTTAACAGCAGGTTACAATGTTTATCCTGCTGAAATAGAAAGAGTGCTTGCAACTCATCCAGATGTAGCCATTGCTGCAGTTGGAAAGGAAAAGGACAAGTTTAAAGGTGAAGTAGCTAAAGCATATGTGGTGTTAAAGGAAAATTGTAATCCTTCTGAAGATGATATTATTAACTTTTGTCGTAAATCATTAGCCGCTTATAAATGTCCTAGAAAAGTTCAATTTGTCAAAGATGTTCCAAAAACTAGCTCTGGTAAAATAATGAGGCGTGAACTTCATTCTCTTGATAACTAGGTTTATAAGTGAAACATTTAAGACATGTTTGACTCAAATAAGGAGAGTTATGTGGCTGAGAGTGTTGCCTTAGATAAAATTCTTTCTTCTAAACGTTCAAATCCCTATTCTAAGGAAAAATCCATAAAGTTGTTACGTGAAGAACACTTCAATGGTAGTTTGGCTAATCCTTTACCTAAAAATACAAAATGGAAAAAAGTTGATGTAGGAGGAGTTCCAGCAGAGTGGGTTTACTGTAGTAATATTTCATCTGATAGTGTCTTTTTTGTTTATTCACGGTGGAGGATATTATCGAGGGTCAGCTCAGGCATCTCGTTCTGTAGTAGCAAGAATTTCTGCCGCTGCTGGTATACGTTGTCTATCCATAGATTATAGACTAGCACCTGAGTGTCCATTCCCATGTGCCATTAATGACACTTATGTTTCTTATGACTGGCTTATACGACAAGGTGTTTCACATAAAAATATAGTAGTTGGAGGAATGTCTGCAGGTGGTGGTTTATCTCTTGCTTTATCTTTAAAGTTAAAAGATAAAAGAGAAAATCAACCATGTGGTCTTGTTGCAATAAGTCCTTGGACTGACATGACACAGTCAGGGAAAACTATGAAAACCAATGCCTCAAAAGATCCAATAATATCTAAATCCTATCTTGATCGTATGGCTGGTCTATATCTTAATGGGGTGCAGGCAAAGACGCCTTATGCTTCACCTCTTTTCGGAAATTTGAAGGGTTTACCTCCTACTTTAATTCAAGTTGGTTCTGCAGAAACTATGCTTGATGATAGTTTAAGAATGGTAAATAAAGCTAAAAAAGAACTCGTAGAAATTGAATATGAATGTTGGCAAGATATGTTTCATGGATGGCATGGAAGTGCTCATATTTTAAAAGAGGGTGACAAAGCAATCAAAAGTATAGGTAAATTTTGTAAGAGAGTTCTGAGGTTAAAAAATAAAACTATGTCTAAATGATAATTATAAAATAATTATGTCAAATAAATGTACTTTGTAATTTGACTTTATACAAATTTAAGGTGATAGAGGAACTTGCAATTTTGTATCTTTAGTAATTATTCCACCTCTATTACCAATTTCTATTGAACCATATCTTTCTGCAAATGCCACCGGTAGTGGTCTGTCTTCAGGTAATGACAGCCAAAGCCTCAAAAGGTGTCTTTTTTTATTATCATCTTCCCAATCTATAAAAGAAGTTCGATCATGAAGGATTGAGTGATTATAAACAAATTGTATATCACCTGGCAAAAAGTTCATTTTAAGATTAATATTCTTATCGTTTGTAATTTCATCAAACTTATCTAAAGCTAACTTATGATTCTTTGATAATTTTATTGCTCCTTTGTAATTTTGAGCAGAGTTTATGTATCCTCTATGATAAACTCCGGTTAATTTATTTTTGTACCAATGTAAGACAGATAAGTTGTAATATGGTTTTCCTCCAATTGGTATTTCACCTCTTCTATCTCTTGAAATCGGTTTAAACAAATATTTTAGTAAAGTAGGATATTTTTTTTTAAATTCATTATATACAGTGATAGTAGAACAAAGCATCGATAATCCGCCTAATTTAGCTTGTTTTAAACATAATAAGCTTACAACGTCGCTACTATCAGTATGAAAATGCTGTCTTTCATTTGTTTGATAAACTCTTACATCTTTATTTTTTAATTTTAAACCTAGATCTTTTACATGACCTAGAAGATGCCCCTTAGCATTTTGAGATCTTGGAGAGCCAATATATGATCCAATACCCAGATAAATTATTGCAAGTTCTTTAATTTTATATTTTTCGATTGGCAGCCCTCTTAAAAGATAAAAACCAAGGCCATATTTCAATTCATTTCCTAAATTTATTAAAAAATTTGATAAATTTGGTAAATTAAAGTTTTTTCTATTAATTTTAGATATATCCTCATCATTTTTCAGATAGATTTTAAGGGCGTTTTCTAACTCAATAATTTCTTTTTTTTTCAAATATCTTCATCCAAGATTTTTGATTTTTAGATAGAGATTTTCCTTTCCATGAAATCGGAAGTTCAGATAGATCAGGTATATTATTTTTCATCGTTAAAATTTAACATATTTTAATTAAATATAATATGAACTAATCAATCAAATTGTAATTATGAAATATCTTAAAATTATTATCTTTTGAAGATGACATACTATTTTTAAAATTGTATAGAAACTATATGTCAATTTGGGGAAGCGTAATAGGTGGAATTATTGGTTTTTCTTTTGGAGGGCCTTTTGGAGCTCTATTAGGCTCTTTTATTGGAGGAAAAATTTCATCAAGTGGGAATACATTTAATAATTTAAATGATCAAAAACAAACCCAACAGTTTTTTGCAATTGCTTTAATTGTTTTATCTGCAAAATTAAGTAAAGCAGACGGTTTAGTTAGTAAAGAAGAGTTGATTGCTATAAAAGATAAGTTGAATATTCCAGATAGTGAAATAGATAATGTTGCAAAAATTTTTAACAAAGCGAAAGAGGATAAAACTGGTTATGAGCCATATGCAGAGCAGATTTCAAATCTCTTCAAAGATAAATTTAACGTACTAGAAGAAGTTATTAATATTTTATTCTATATTGCTGAGGCAGATGGAAGGGTGAGCAACTCTGAGCTAAAAATTATTGAACATATAGCTCATATTTTTGGGTTGAATCATTCTCAATTTGAAAGTATCCGTGAAAGTAGAAAATCTTCTGATAAAATGAATCCTTTCCTTGTTTTGGAGAGCTCTCCAGAGGATGAATTAAAGACAATAAGGAAAAGGTATATAAAATTATCTAAAGAACATCATCCTGATTTGCTATTAAGTAAAGGTGTGCCAGAGGAAGTTATAAATGAAAGTAAAAAGAAAATGAGGTCTATTAACTCAGCTTGGGAAAAAATTCAAAAACTGAAGGTTAGTTAGTTTTTATTTACTTTTATTTAAAAAAAATAAAAAAAACAATAAAAATTCCTTATGATAAAAACATGAAAAATTTTTTAAATCTTTTAGAAATAGATTTTAAAATATTTGTTGGCGACATTGGTGCTGCAGCTATAGCTGAAGAGCCGATATACAAAGATTTGGTAAATCTTGGATATGCACATCTTTATGCCTTTGATGGGGATAAAAGACAACAAGCGAACATTAAAAAACAATATAATAAAAATACAACAATTATTGATAAATTTATTCTAAATGGAAAAGATTGCACAGTCTATATTTGTAATGAAGAAAGTGGAATGACATCTCTTTTAAAACCTTCAAAAAAATACTTAGAGTTTTTTAATGGATTTTCAGAATTTGGTAAAGTGATAGAAACAAAAACTATTTCAACTCATTCTCTAGATAGTGTTAAAGAAATAGAGAGATTAGATTTTCTAAAAATGGACATTCAAGGAAGTGAATTAGAAGTTTTAAAAAATGGAAAGAAAGTTATAAATGATATTGTAGCCATGCAGCTTGAAACCCCATTTGTTACGCTTTATGAAAAGCAACCAACTTTTGGTGATATTGATACTTGGATGCGAAAAAATGGTTTTTTACCTCATACTTTTACAGATATTAAAAAATGGTCAATTCATCCGCTTACCAAGGATGACAATATAAGAAAGCCATTCAATCAATTATTAGAGGCTGATATTATTTATATCAAAGATCCCACAAATTTTAGGAATTTATCTGCTAGACAACTAAAATTGCTTGCACTTTTTGCTATTATTTTTAAAAGTCCCGATCTACTAGTGAATTGTGTTTTAAATTATGAAAAGATTTATAAATTTAAGGAGTCTGAAAAAAAAATAGAAAAAATTTTAAAAGAATTAAATACAATTTTACATAAATTTTAAAAACAAAATGATTAAAAATAAATAAGTTCTAATACAAAATTTATTAAAATTTTGTATTCATGATAGAATAATATTAAATTTTAACTTGACTTTTTATGGGAGGCTTAAATTAACTATTCTTTAATTCACGTTAAATCATTATCAGGTGCACTTGGCGCTGAAATCCATGGTGTTAATTTAAATGAAGATATTAGCGAAGAAAAGTTTCAGGAAATTAAGTCAGTTTTTAATCAATTTGGTGTAATTTTTTTTAGGAATCAAATTTTGTCACCTGAGAAAGAAATATCTTTCGCTAAAAAATGGGGAAAAATTAACATAAATCGTTTTTTTTCTAACCTTGATGGTTATCCAGAAATTGCAATAGTACTCAAAGAACCTGAACAAAAAAAGAATATAGGTGCTATTTGGCATACAGATCATTCATATGATTTAAATCCGGCAATGGGTTCAATTTTATTTGCTCATGAAGTTCCAAAAAGAGGTGGAGACACTTTATTTGCATGTATGCATTCTGCATATCAAAGTTTATCTGATAACTTAAAAAATAAATTAAGCAAAATGCATGCTAGGCATTCAAGTAGGCATGTTTTTGGAAAAATAAGATCTCAAAAAAATGATGATACTGTTGGTAGAATTAAAAATCCTGATTCAGCAACGCAAGACTCAATTCATCCAGTGATAACAACTCATCCGGAAACAGGCAAAAAAATATTGTACGTTAATCCAACTTTCACAACTGGTTTTCAAGGTTGGAGTGATGAAGAGTCTGAACCCTTATTAAATTTCTTATTCAAGCATGCTAGTAGACCAGAGTTTAGTTGTAGGTTTAAATGGGAAGTAGGTTCTGTTGCACTTTGGGATAACCGTTCTACATGGCATCTTGCAATAAATGATTACCATGGTGAAAAAAGGTTAATGCATAGAATTACTATTGAGGGTAAAGAGTTAGTTTAAATTCTGCTCTAAATTTTTTTAAAATTTGGCTTACATCAAATTATTTTTGTTGAGCAGGGTAGGTATAATATTATAGAATTTTTATTAAAAATAGAAAGATTGTATGAAGCCAGCACCATTTAATTATGAAAGACCAAAAACACTAGATGCAGTATGTGATTTTCTTGCAAAAAATTCAAATTCTCTAATTTTAGCTGGCGGTCAGTCTTTATTACCAATGTTATCAATGAGACTTTCTCGCCCATCTTTACTCATTGATGTTGCTCATGTAAAGGGCTTTGAAGAAATAAAAAAAATCGGTAATACAATTAATATTGGTCCTATGGTAAGGCAGTCTGTAGCTTTAGAGTCTTCGGTATTAAAAAATCATTTACCTCTCTTGATTAAAGCCCTCCCATTTGTAGGTCATCCACCAATTAGAGTAAGAGGAACCTTGGGTGGTTCATTGGTTCAGGCAGACCCATCAGGAGAAATACCTCTTGTTGCTGTTACTTTGGGAGCAGTTTTTCATATAAGAGATGGAAATGACAATATTGAAATTTTAGCGCGTGATTTTTTTCTTGGTCCAATGCTTACTGCAATGCCATCATCTGGATGTCTATATAAAATTAGTTTTCCAGTTTCTAAATACTCAAAAATTGGCTGTGGCTTTCATGAAATTGCATCTCGAAAAAGTGATTATGCATTTGCATCAACTGCAGTGCAAATTGAACAAAACGAGAATGGAAAAATAGAAACTATTTCGTTGGGTATAGGTGGGGCCTTAGATTATCCTCAAGTAATTAATATCAGTGGATATAATGAAAAAAAAATTAACCTAAAATTATTGAAAGAACTTATTTCAGAAGCACTTTTAAATATTGATTTTGTAGGAGATTTTCATGCAAGCGCTAGTTATAGAAAACGTGTAACAATTAAACTTGCTTCAAGGTCTTTTTCAGACGCTTTAAAAGAGATTGGATATATTTGATTTATGAAGATCGAAATCAATATTAATAATAATATAGAAATACATGAAGTTGAGCCTAGGGTCACTTTGTTAGATTTTATTAGAGATAATGTCGGTCTTAAAGGTACTCATGCAGGTTGTGAACATGGTGTTTGTGGTGCTTGTACAGTTTTAATGAATGGTGAGGCTGTTCGCTCATGTTTGGTTTTAGCAGTACAATCTATGGGAGATAAAATCATTACTATTGAAGGTGTGAATTCTGAAGACAGTGAATCAGGTCTTTTAAATATTATTCAAGATGCGTTTTGTGAGAAACATGGTCTTCAATGTGGATATTGTACCTCTGGAATGATTTTGACTGCAGAAGCGCTTTTAAAAGTAAATACTAGTCCCACCCGTGAAGAAGTTAGAGAGGCTATCTCAGGTAATATTTGTAGATGTACGGGTTATGTTCAGATAGTTGATTCTATAATGCTAGCAGCTGATAGATTGTCAAAAAGAAATACATCACCAGACAAAAGTTGATTATTGAATGAAAAGAGAAAAGTTTAAATTTTTGTCAAAAGACAGAGTTCCCTCCGAGAATAGTCGTTTTGTATCTGGTAAAGGTAATTTTGTGGCGGATATAGATAGACCTAATATGCTTCATGTCGCAATCTTACCTTGTCACGAGCCAGCAGCAATTATAAAAAAAATTGACTTTAGTAAGGCTCTAGAATTAAAAGGCGTTGTTGACATTGTTACAGGAGATGAATTATTAAATGCTATCAAACCTCTTTTAAATGGTCTAGATACACCACACGTAAAACGTTATCCTTTGGCAATTAAAAGAGTCCGTTATGCAGGAGAATGGGTTTGTGCAGTTGTTGCTAATTCTCGTGCAGTTGCAGAGGATGCTCTAGAAAAAATTAGTTTGGAATTAATTAAACAAGAATTTGTACTAGACGCAGAAGAAGCTTTATCAGATAAAAGTCCAAACGTCCATCCAGATCATGGAAGTAATATACTTCTAGAAAAAAAATTCATTTGGGGTGAAGTTGAAAAAGATTTTGACAAGAGTGATCACATTTTAAATTATACTGTGAAATGGGGAAGAAATTCAACAGTGCCAATAGAAACTTTCGGAGTTGTTGCTGAGTGGAATAATATAGAAAGTATCCTAGATGTGTGGGCATCGATACAAATGCCTAAATTTTCTGACCATATAGCTACTGTTCTTGGTTTAAAGGGAAATGACGTTAGAGTTCATTTTGATGTAGATGTAGGTGGAAGTTATGGAGTTAAAAGAGGTATTAAACATACAATTTTAGCATCCTACATTTCACGTAAACTTAATAGGCCTATAAAGTTTATTGAGGACCGTCTTGAAAACATGAGAGCAGGAGATGCTCATGGTCCAGAACGGAAGTTTAATGTTTCATTAGCTTTTGATAATAATGGTAAAATCAATTCAATGAAAATGAGAGCATTGGATAATGCAGGAGCTTATGCCGGAAGAGCGCCATTTCAATTAGGAAAACCAATTGGAGCAATTGTAGGTCCATATAAAATTTCATCTGTCGAGTATGAAGCAATTTCTGTCACTACTAATAAAGCTGTTCAAGAAGCTGTTAGAGGTTTTGGGCAGGCACCAACTAATTATGCATTAGAAACTGGAGTTGACAAGGTTGCAAGTTATTTGAAAGTCGATAAGTTAGATTTAAGAAAATTAAATTTTATAAAAGCTAGTGAGTTTCCTTATACAATCCCTAGTGGAAGTGAATATGATAGTGGAGATTATCTTACTGTTCTAGAAAAAGTATTTAAAGAGACAAATTATAAGGATTTAATAAATAAAAGAGATAAGTTAAGAAAAAAAGGAATAATGGCAGGTGTTGGCATAGCTTCGTGTTTAGAACCAAGTGGCGGAAATTCATCTTTTGAACCATTGTTAAATGAAAAAAATAAAACAACAACATGGATGGAGTCTTGTCAAATTAATGTTGATGCATTAGGTGACATTATTGTGAAAATTCATACAACTTCATCAGGTCAAGGTCACGAAACATTAGTCTCTACTATAGTTGGAGAAATACTAGAAGTTTCACCAGAAAAAATTCGAGTTAGCAGACCAAATTCACTTGAGAGTCTTCCTGGGAACTCACCTGTTGGTAGTCGAATGGCTATAATGTTGGGTGGTGCCGCAGCAAGGGCTGCAGATAAAATAAAATCAAAAATTATGGAGATAGCTAAATTTAAATTTGGAGTTTCAAAAGATAACCTTATTTATAAAAATGCTTCTGTTATTTCAAATGATGGAAATGTTTTAACTTGGCAGCAAATAATTGATCTTTGTCATCGTCAAATAAACGAACTACCATCTGGGATGGATCCTGGTTTGGCAAGTTTTGATATCATGCAAGTTCCAACTGGTGGAAAGTTACCTAAGAATAATAAAGTACATATGTATCCCTGCTACTCTTTTGAATTTCATTTGGTTCTAATTACTTTTGATCCAGTAATTTGCAAACCAAATATTCTTTCTTATACAGTTGGACATGATTGTGGCACAGTAATCAATCCTTCCATTGTTACTGGTATGACATATGGAGGTGTAGCCCATGGTATAGGGGCTGCATTATTTGAAGAATTTGTATATGATGAAAATGGACAACTTATGACTCAAAGTTTTCTTGATTATCTCATGCCATCTTCAAATGAAATTCCTGAAATAAAAATAGTCAAACATTGTACGCCATCACCTCATACATATTTTGGACAAAAAGGTTCTGGAGAAAGTGGTTACCTTGGTGCACCGGCCGCTATTTCAAGTGCCATAAATGATGCTCTTAATCCATTAAAACTTGAAGTATCATCATTACCGATAAGAATGCACTTTGTTAGTGATTTAATTGCTTCTCATGAAAATAATGGTAAATTTAAAAAATGATCATTGATAGTCATGCACATTTTGTACCTCAAACATTGCTTGAAGAAATTAGAGATGTTATCTCAAGTTTTCCTTCTATAAAATTAGTAAAATTTGAAAATAGTTTTGGTTTTTCTTTTTCAAATTCTCCTTCAACTAGACCAGTCAATATTAAATTATCGGATAAATCATCAAGATTATCTTGGATGGATGATCAATTGATTGACATACAAGTTGTTGGTGGTTGGCTTGATATGTTTGGTTATCAAATCCCGATAGATGAAGGTATAAAATGGTCAAAATTAATTAATAAACACTTAAAATCTTTTTGTGATACTAGTAATAATCGTTTTATTCCACTTGCCACGCTTCCAATGCAAAACGGAAAAGCTGCTGCTCAATTGCTTGATGAAGTTCATAAAGATGGCTTTAAAGGAGTTATGATAGGAACTCAACCAAAAGGTATAGGAGGTGTTCTTGACGATAAGAGCTTAATACCTTTTTGGGAGTCAGCTAACAGAAATAAATCAATAATATTTATTCATCCTATGTTTGATTCAGGTGATAATAGAGTTAACGATTATGGAATGAATAACGCCGTTGGCAGAATTACAGATACTTTAATCGCTATCTCAAGGATTATTTTTTCAGGTCATGTCGAAAGATATAGTGATATAAAAATAGTCATAGGAATGGGTGGTGCATGTTTACCCTATATTTTAGGAAGATTAATTCATAATTATAACTTAAACAAAGATATTTTGTTTAATCCTAAGTTAGCAATGTCAAATATGTATTTTGATACAGTTTTGCATGATAAAAATGCTTTATCATTCTTGATTGATACGGTAGGGTCTGAGAGAGTTATGATGGGTTCAGACATGCCATTTCCAATTGGTGATAATAATCCAAAAGATATAATTAAAAAAATTAATATTAAAGAAGAAAAATTAATATTAGGAAAAGTTGCAAGTGACTTATTTAGTTTATAGTTTTGCAAATAATTTTTTAAAAAGGTTTAGTGTCAATGAAGGTAGAATTATCTGGTTCTGAATTGATAGAAGTTAAACCAGAAGATTTATGGAAAGCAATAATTGATCCTGAAGTCTTAAAAAAATGTATTCCGGGATGTAAAGATGTTATAGCAGTTTCCCACGAGGAGTACTCTATGAAATTAAATCTCAAAGTTGGTGCGGTCGGAGGCAGTTTTGAGGGGAAAATTAAACTTTCAAATTTAGAGCCACCTAACAAATGTACATTAGATGTTTCTGGTTCTGGTTCCCTTGGAACTGGTTCTGGAATAGCTAAAATAAATATTTCAAAAAATAATGAACTAAATTCAATTATTGAGTATGAATCTTTAGGAGAGGTAGGTGGTTTAGTTGCGGGTGTTGGACAAAGAATTCTATATGGTGTTGCTAAACACCTTATTAAAAAATTTTTTTCTGAAATTAAAAATCATTTTCTAAATGACAAATAATTTAGTTATTTATTTATATCCAAGTTAAACAATTTTGCGGCATTTAAACCCAATATATTTTTCTTTGATTGTTCGTCTAAAAAAGGTAAATCATATATTACATTAGGAGTATCAAAATCGAAATGTGGCCAGTCAGAAGAGTATAGTAGTTGATTTTTTGCATTAATCATTTCAAAAGTACATTCTAGAGCTTTCATGTTGCTTTTTTCCATTGGTTGACAAGAATAAAAAAAGTTTTCTGAAGACATATATTCACTTGGCATTTTTTTTAGTAAAGGAGCCTCTGACTGTCTCATTAGATATTGATCGTCTAATCTTTGCATTAGAAAAGGGACCCAAGAAAGGCCACTCTCTACCCAAATAGATTTCAATTTTGGAAATCTTTCAGGTATTCCATTTAAAACCCAGTTTGTCATATGAACTATATTACACCATGTAAATCCTAGAGAATGCATTCCTAGAAAGGTATTACATGTTGCTAGTGATGGATCTTGCCAATGATAACCAGCATGAAATGCTATAGGTTTTCCTGTTTCTTCAATTGCTTTGTATAATTTCATGTATTCATTATCGTGAACAGCCTTATAACGTGTTGAAGTAACACAAAAACCAATTACCCCTGGAACGTTGGCATATTCTTCAACCATTTTAACTGCAGCATCAGGTGTGTTAAATGGCAACACAACAAGAGTTACAATTCCTTTATCCGCTGGAAGAATTTTTTGAGTTAACCAACGATTATAGGCACGTGACAAAAAAACTTCCATTTCTCTTTGAGGATGCATACCAAGAAATAACATTGGAGTAGGGAAAACAACCATATAGTCTAATGATAAACCATGCATTGCCCTTTGAGTAAGAATGACATCTCTATGAACATCTTTTGATTCAACATTTTCTCTTTGACTGGATTGATGAGGTATTCTGCCACCTACATCTTGGTATCTAAGACCTAAATCACCATTTAAACCATAGGGAGGTGTTCCAACACGTTCTGCATGATACATTTCTGCTTGATGTCGAATTACAGGGTCATCGATATAAGATGTTATTTCAGGCCAACTTACTGTTTCTACATGATGAGCATCAACATCAACTATGAACCAATCTGCAAAACCTTTTTTGTTGTGCATATTTTCTTGCATGAGCTAAATAATCTCTAGTGTCGGTTTTAGTATCTATTTCTTGAATAGGATGATTTTTTGCTAAAGGTTTTGAGCTATCCATTTTTAATACCTTAAAGTTATTCGCTTTTTTTCTCTTTATAAATTTTAGTATGATAATCCTCTGGTTTTCTTCTTGTCCACAAACCAAACTCCATCGGACCTAATCCAAGTGATCTTAGTACTTCAGTTACAGTTGTTAATGCTTCAGTAGGAGTGACAATTTCATCGTAATTTCCAAGTAAAGGTCTAAAAGTTCTTGATTCGCCATCAGTTTTTGCAGCATACAATTTTATAGCTGCAGTCATTATTTTTGTAACAGATTGATCAGAAATTCTTGAAACGTGTCCATTTTTTAGTGACTCTTCACTTTTTTGCCAAATTAATTCTGCAGCTCTTTCAATTAATGCAACAGGGTCATTTTCTCTATTTTCTTTTAATGATTTATAATCAGAATTACTTTTATTATTTAATTGTGACATAAACTTCCTCTCTATCCACTTTAATAGGAAAAGACTTGAGTTTTATTTTAGGATTTCCAGGGTGTTTCCCAGTTCTTATGTCAAATTCCAAGCCATGCCATGGACAAACAATATTTAGATTATTTTCATCATATAATCTACCATGACTTTTACTATTATCATCTAAATTTTCTTTAACTAGCGAAAACAGTCTCCCTTGACAAACTGGACCACCTTGATGAGGGCATAAATTTTCATATGCAAAAAAATCTTTCCCCATCCTAAAAATACCAACTTCACTATCATTAAGTATTAATACTTTTTTATCTCTATCTTTGAACTCTTGAACTGAGCCAACATGGAAAGTTTCCAAATTTAAATTTCCTTCAAAAATTAATAAAAAATTATAATTTTTTATAACTATATTCAATGAAACGAAACAAGTCAAAATTTTAACTTAGCATAAAAAAGTTTCATTAATATTATTTATGAATTGAATAGTATTTAAAAATTGCTTTTGTAATCAAAATATTAAAAACTAATTTCTAATGATACTTGAACATTTTAAATGGATTAAAAAATTTCAAACATAGAATTAATTTTAAAAGGGCCTATAACTTCCATGCTCTGGAAACTTGGTTTTCCAAATATAATTGCATGGCTCGCATGGACTATATCAACTTTTGCAGATGCGTTTTTTGTTGGTATTTTAGGAACTAATACTTTAGCTTCAATTGCTCTCATTTTTCCTTTTCAAATGTTAATGCTTATGATGGCTGGAGGGGCTATTGGAGGCGGCGTAACCTCATCTATTGGAAGAGCAATAGGTAACAAAGATGTTGTTAAAGCAGAGTCTTCTGCATGGTGTTCATTAATTATATGTTTAATAATGGCGTTGATTTATACAATCATCTTTATTTTTTTTTTCCAGAGATATTTTTTCTTTCATGGGAGGTTCAGGAGAAGCCTTAGAAGGTGCAATTAATTATGCAAAAATTTTCTTTGGTTTTTCAATATTTGTCTGGTTAGTAAATATTTTATCTGCAATTATTAGAGGATTGGGTGATACTTTAACTCCAGCAAAAGCAATTACTGTTGGAAGTTTGTTTCAAATATTGTTATCAGCTGTCCTGACTTTAGGTTTTTCTTTCATTCCATCTTTTGGTGTAATGGGGCCTGCGATTGCTCTTATTTTTTGTCATGCAGGAATGGTAGTATATTTATTATTTTATTTGTTTTTTGTTCAAAGAATAATAACAGTTAAAGTTAAACAAATTTCAATTGATATTTTCAAAGATATAATGAAAGTAGGTGGCCTAGGTCTATTAAACAGTATTACTATAGCTTTAACAGTTGCAGTTGTCACTGGCTATGTAGGTAATTATGGTGTAAAAGCTCTCGCTGGTTATGGGTTGGGGGCTAGACTGGAATTGATGTTGACGCCTATTATTTTTGGTTTAGGCGCTGCATTGACTGCATCTGTTAGTATTAATATAGGATCAAATAAATTTAACAGGGCAAGAAAAATAGCTTGGACTGGAGGATTAATTAGCTTCATTCTCATAGGTTTAATAGGTACTATATTTTCTATATTTCCTATGTTGTGGCTAGATAACTTTACTTCAGACGCTGATGTTTTATATTTTAGTATAAAGTATTTAAATATTGTTGCTCCATTTTATTGTCTCTTTGGATTAGGCCAAGCTCTTTATTTTGCAAGTCAAGGTACTGGAAAGATGATAAAACCAATTATCGTAGGGTTGTTTAGGTTTTTTTCAGTTATTACAATTGGATACATTTCTTTGATTTTTAATATGACAATAGATTACATCTTTTTTGCTGTAAGTATTGGTTTGGTAATTACTGGAATTGGAATGAGTTTATGCTTAAAAGGCTCTGAGTGGAGAAAGTAAAATTTAAAATTAAGACAATAATTTTAAAAAGATAAGACTAGATAACCCCACTGAAATAGATGCAAAAAAACCAGCTAGCAATGGTTTAAAGCCTAACTTGAATATATTTTTTACATTTGTTTGCAAACCTAAAGCAGCCATTGCAAATAATATGAGGATTTTAGAGATAAGCTTAGTGTAAATAATAAGATGTTCCCAAAGAAAAATATTGGTTGTATCAGTAATAAACTCATCACCTAGTGTTCTTATAATGGACAAAGTTATAAAACCAAAAACAAAAAAGGGGAAAAAATTTTTTATTGAATTCTGGAAATTAGAATGATTTTTTATGTTATAAATATAAGAAATTAAAGGTATTAAAATTAATAAATAGGAGTTTCTTAATAATTTTGTTGTCATTGCTGAATTTAATGCTATTTCGCTTTCATAGTTTTCATAATAAATTAGTGCTGCTGCGCTAACCTGAGCTGTGTCAGGAATAGATGTGCCCAAAAATATACCAGCAAACTCTTGATTGTTTGTAAAAAAATGATTTGCCAAATATGGATAGAAAAGTACTGCAATCATACCAAACAAAGTAACTACACCAACCGCATAACCAGTTTCATCTTTTGATGATTTAATGATTGATGAAGTTGCTATTACAGCAGTAACTCCACAAATGCTTGAACCCATTGTTATTAAATAACCAAATTTTTTTGTGACGTTGAATACTTTACAAATGTAATAAACAATTATAAAAACTATGATTATATTTATAGATATTAAAAAAATAGATTGATAACCATAATTAATTAGTTCATTTATACTTAATCCAATTCCTAAAAATGCAATTCCTATCCTTAGTAATTTTTTAAGTGAAAGCTCAATAAACCATTGAAATTTATTTTCTATTTTAAAGAAATTTCCAACAAATAATCCAATTAGAATAGAGATAAAGGCAGATGAAATGATTATCTCTTGTAAAAGTAACATTTTGCTTACTATCATAGAAATAATTACGATGGTTGTAATAAGTAAAATTCCAGGAAGTTTAGATAATATTTTTTTCATAAAAATGTGGTTTCATTTAACTTTTATAAAGTATATTAATTAATTATTATCGATAATATATTACATTTAAATAATTGATATATGAAAAACTTTAATTTTGATAATTTAGAAGTACCTATAATTCAAGCTCCAATGGCAGGAGGGTTTAATACACCTGAGTTAGCTAGTTCAGTCGCAAACGCAGGTGCAGTTGGAAGTTTTGGCTTCAGTTTTACTAATGCAGAAAAAATAGCGGAAACTTTATTTATTACAAAAAAACTTACAAATGGATTTCTTAATGCAAACTTTTTTGTTTTTAAACCTATAGAACTACCCAATAATACTATTCTGCTAAAAGCAATTGAAGCACTAAATAAACTTAGTTTTCAAGAAACTTATGAATTAAAAATTCCACAAGAACCATTTTATTTTTCTCTTGAAGAGCAGATTGAAGCAACTATTGAGAATTCACCCTCAATCATTACTTTTCATCTTGGTTTACCACCCATATCAATTGTTAAAAAAATTAAAAATAAAGGAATTAAAGTAGGAATTACTTCTACAAATTTAAAAGAAGCATTATTGATAGAAAAATCAGGAGCTGATTTTACAATTTTACAAGGTTTTGAAGCTGGAGGACATAGAGGAATTTTTGATCAAGAAAAATATGATGAAGAAGTTTACTTAGATAATTTAATAAAAATTGTAAAAGATAATATTAAAATTCCTTATGTTGCCGCTGGAGGTATCATGAATGGAAAAGATATTAAAAAGGTTATCAATTTGGGAGCCAAAGCTGCTCAATTAGGTACGGCATTCTTATGTTGTCCTGAAGCAGGTACATCAGAAATCCATAAACAATATTTGTTAAATGAACATAAAAGAAAAACCAAACTTACTAAGGCCTTTTCTGGAAGATTAGCTCGAGGTATTGTGAATAAATATATTCAAGAGATGGAAAATAAATCAATTTTACCTTTCCCTGCTCAAAATACATTAACCACCCCATTACGTAGGCTTTCCATAAAGAAAAATAATGGAGAGTTCATAAATTTATGGGCAGGCAAAAATTTTCATAAAATAACATCATTAAATGCAAATGACTTAGTTATGAAGTTAAAAGAAGAATTAAAAGATTAGATTTAATAATTTATTTTACTTCTTTCTTCTTTTCTCTATTTCAGCTTCTAAATCAGCCATAGCTTTATCAGCATCTTTTTGGGTGCTTAAGATTTCATCTTGTTTTATTTGATTTAATAATTCTTGGTTCTTTTCACCAATAGGATACTCTAATAAGGTAAAATATCTGTATCTACCTTTTTCATTTATAACCTTTGATTCGGTGACCTTATAGCCAACCAAGGTAGTTTCAGGTATAAGATTTCTTGAAATTATTTCTAATCTTTTCTTTACCTGTTCATTGTTTTGCGTTCCAGTTGTTTTTGTGTAATTGTCTATTTTAGACATAATTGTACTTTTAATAGAATCTACAAGAAGTGCTTTTCCATTCATTATCGATCTGGTTCTAGACAGATTTAAGTCAGAGGAAATACCTATTCCACATGAGTACCTTGCATCTTCATTTCCAGGTAACTTTTTGCACCAATTAGGCATTTCAGCAATGGTCTTATCAACATTATCATTTTGTACTTTAATAGCTTTTTCTTTTTGTTCTAACTTTGCTTCAGGAGAACCTGGCTTTGATGAACATGAAGATAATAACAAAATTGTTAAAACAGCACCTAAACTTAAAAAATTAATTTTTTTCATTTTTAATCCCTCACTATTGAATATCCTAACCTTTGCATTTGCCATTGAGACCTACCTAGGTTTTGTAATCTTTTATATAATTCTATTATATTTTCTTCTTCCAGTATGTCTATTTTTACTTTGGATGCAATAATAACTATAAATTCTTGAGTAATATTTTTATAAAAGTTATTTGGGAAATTCACTTTTAGCTTATAATCAGAGTTAGGAATAGAAAATTTATTTTTAGTAAAGTTATTCTTATCACTTTCATTTGGATAAAGCTTGTAATATACATTTTTTTTAATATCTGGATACCAGCCTAATACAGTTATAAAAGATTTTTTGTTAACCTCTCCGCTTATTTGAATATTATCATTACTGTATAGAATTTTTTTGTTTTCTAATCTTACACTTAAGGCATAATTGCTATCTGCTTTTTGATTATATTGCTCTACATTTGCATTGATATTAATTACACACTCATCTTCTATAGAATCTTTATTAATAGTTTCTTTATAATTAAACTCCTTGATAAAACCTCCTTCTACATAATCAAATGTACTTTGATAAAATGTACAATCAGTTTTATCTTTGATTTCAGTACAAATATCTAATTGATCAGATTTAAACTTTTGAAAACCATTTTTTTGATAAAGCATTTCTTTTAGCAAGCATTAATGCTCTATCACATGCTTCTCCCTTGGATATATTCCTAGATATAAAATATCTACCTTCTGCTTTTGTCCAGTCTGCATAAACTTTAGTGGATATTAAAAATAAGAATATTAATTTATTGGCTAACAATAAAAACGACTGAAGGACGCATATATTTGTAAATTTCTGACGCATCATATTTTTGAACTGAATTTGACTCATTATTTATTGGTTCATTTAAAAAATTTAAAAGAACATCTCCTGATATTGCTAAGTTTACATCTTGTACAAGAATTCCTTTTTGTTTAAGTAAGAATTTTTTATCTAACTTTGCAAGTGACACACCAACAACAAGACCATTTTGATTAAAAACAGGTCCCCCGGAATTACCTACATTTAGAGTGGCGGTCATTTGGAATTCACCAGGCAACTCTCCAAAGCCAGAATTTTTACTTATTATGCCTTGTGTGATGGATGGATTATATCTGCCCAAAATTGAAGATATAGGATATCCCATAATAAAAATTTTTTCACCAACCGTAGGTTTAGCTATTTCTTTTGTAGTCAAACTTTCATTTTTTGGAAAAGGGTTGCTTAAGACCAGTATTGCTAGATCTAAATTTTTATTTTTAGGATACCTAATTTTGTTAACTTTTCTTGTTTTTCCAAGTCCATTTCTTACAACAATGTTTTTAGATTTTTTAATTACATGTTTGTTTGTAACTATCCATTTGCCTTGATTAATAATAAATCCACTTCCTGTAAAAACTTCTTTATTGCTATCAATTATAATTTTTTCAGGTTCACTGTCAGGTTTTAAAACTTTTCTTTGAACTTTTTTAATTTTTGTTTTAGCAACATCTATTAAAACTTTGTTTTTATTTACTTTTTTCTTCACACTATCTACTTTTTTTTCTTCAATATTAAGTTTTTTGTCTGTATCTTTTGTTGCTAACCATGACAAAATTTGCTCAGATTTAAAAGAGTTTCCAGCTTCTTTAAACATTCTTGATGATTTTGTTCTTAGTTTGATAGCTTCGTCAATATTACCTTCAATCCAATTAATTTTTCCCAATAAATCAATAATCGAGGCGTTTGGTTTCTTATCAAACAAAGCATCAGTAATGATTTTTTTTTGCTTTAGATGGATTCCCATATCTTAATTTACTATTTGCATACACTCTAATGGCGTAAAGACTTTTGTTTGCTGTGTCGCGCATTAGAGCTTGTTTATAATACTTTTCTGCAACATCAGGTTGTCCATAATCGTCAAAAATTAATCCTAATGCAAGTTTGCCATCAACTGAGTCAGAATTTAGTTCTATTGCTTTTAAAGCATAATTATGAGCATCATTTAAATTACCCATTTTTATAGAGGATAATGCTAAGCCAGCGTATCCTTCATCTGAAAAATTAATAGAATTAAAAGTTGATTTTTCAAAATAATCAAATGCCTTGACTGGTTTTTCTAGAGCAAGATATATTTTACCCACTAACACTTGTGCATCAGCTGATAAATGTTTATTAGTATTTGATTTTATTTTAAGTTGTTTAAATGCTTCATCGACATTTTCTTCTTCAATAAGATCATTTATAACTTTAAAATCATTTTTATTTATTCCATAAATAGGGTTATGTATGGTAAAAAATAACATTATAGTTAAAATTGTTGATATATATTTAAAGATAAACTTATGCATTTTTTTATTAAAAATTTAATTTATTTAATATTACTTATTTTAATATCAAGTTGTCAAACACCTCGTTATCAAAAAGTATCAAAAGTTACAGATCCTTCAAAATTTTTACCTGAGGTTCAATATTCTCTGAGTGAAAATTTTAATAAAAAAGATATTAAGTGTATTTTGATTGGTAAAATCAATGATAAATCCAAAAAAACAAAGTTTAAAAATTTAAATAAAAAAAAGCTAATTAGACACGCAATCTACGGGCACTTATCACCAAAAAATTATAGAGATATAGAATTACATAGAATTAATAGTTTTTTGATTAATAAAAAGTCATTTAAAAATATTTTAAATGAGCTTAATTGTGATGCAATCTTAGAAGGTGAGATAATAAGATTTGATAGTAATTTTTTTCTAGCTTTTTCTTCTACAAATGTAGGTTTAAAACTCAGATTGAAGGATAAAGATGATAAAGTTTATTGGGAGGGAAGTCATATCGCATCTTCAAAAGCAGGCTCTTTCCCTCTTTCACCTATTGCAATAGCTTCAGGTTTATATTCTGCATCTATAAATAAGCGAGAAGAAACAGCTCTTCAAATGGTTGATACTGTTGTAAGAAGAATTATTAAAACATTACCTAATGTAACTAATCTTAATAACAACGAACAAATAATGTTTTCTACTTTTATTAATCATGAAAAACATAACTTTGTAAATCCTAACTTTAATAAACCATTTCAATTATTTGCTAACGGTCAGTTTGATGAAGCTATAAATTTAATTGATCAATATCATGAAAAAAATAAATTTGATGATAAACTTTTGTTTTTTAAAGGGTAGGTCATATTTACTACTGAATGAGAATGAAGCTGCATCTCAGACATTTTTAGATCTTTTGGCAATTAAAGAAAAAAGTGAGTACTTTAATGGTCTTGGTTATTCATACATGAAAATGAATAAGTCAAATAAAGCAATAGCAGCATATAATAAAGCTATTAACTTAGATAATAAAAATAGCTTCGCATATTTTAATGCAGGTCTATTGTTTGAGAAGGGAAAACTTTATTCCGAAGCAATACGATATTACTATTCTGCAGGCACAAGTAGTATTTTAACAAAAGATTATCAAAGAGTTTTTAGCGTAAAAATTGCTTTAAAAAGATTAGCAAAATTTGATAAAAATGCTAATTCAAAAATTAAGAAAATTGATGTGTTTCTGGATCAATTTTTGTTTAATGACGAAAAACAATATCAAATTAAAAAGGTTAGAGGTAATTATTAATTTGATATGAAGAATTATGTAATAACATTTCTAAATTTATTTTTTTTTATTTTTATTTTTGGATGTGTTTCTTCTAATTCAGAAATAAAGAGTTTATCCTCTGCAACAAAAACTCTTACTTGTGAGTTTATTTCTTATGGTAGTGAAGAATGCAAAATTAGACGTAAAAGTGATAGTGAAATATGTGAAGACGTCAAATGTATAAAAAAGGGTGTTTGTGTTGGAAATCTGTTATCTTACCAAGATGAAATAACCTTAAGAAATATAAATTGTAATATTGAAAAAAAATATAAAAAAACTCAAATTAATTTATATTCAAAACAAAAAAACAATTTATATAACAAAAACCAAACTCATAATAAATCTTCTAAAAAAACTTATTGTAAAGGTCTAATTAAAACACTTTGGACCAATTGCTTTGCAAAGTATCAATATAAAAATGGTGATAAATACATTGGCGATTGGATGGAAGGAAAAATGCATGGCTTTGGTAGTTTAAATTTTAAAAATGGTGATAAATATAGAGGCTTTTATAAAAATAATAAAAGAGATGGAAAAGGTGTCTATAATTGGTCTAACGGAGATAGCTATGTTGGTTCCTGGAAAGAAGGTAAAGAGAGTGGATTGGGAACATATACATGGTCTAATGGAAATAAATATGTAGGAAATCATAAAAATGGAAAAGAAGATGGTTATGGTGAATATATATATAAAAATGGTAAAAAGAAAAAAGGTTATTGGCAAGAAGGAAAATTTATCTCTAATTTAAGTTCGCAAGTTCAAAACAAAAATAATCACTCTCTTCGTGCTTTTGGCTCGGTTTTATATTCAGACTTCAAGTTGTGTTCAAAAAAACAAATCAAATTAAAACATAATTGTTTTGGTAAAAAAATATTTAAGAATGGAATTTATACAGGTGAATTTAAAAACAATAAGTTAAATGGACTAGGTAAGTTTGAAACTTATAAAAAGGATGTATATCTCGGAGAATTTAAAAATAATAAATATTCAGGCAAAGGCAAGTATTTTTATAACTCGGGACATAAGTTTAATGGTAACTACTTAAAAGGAAAAAGAGAAGGTTATGGCCATATAAAATATAAAGATGGAAGTGAGTATTTCGGAAATTATGTTAATGGAGAAAAAAGTGGATATGGAAAGTACTATTTTTCGAATGGGAATTCATATAAAGGGTATTTCAAAAATGGAAAATATAATGGCAAAGGAGCTTTTTACTTTGCTGATAATAGTAAATATATTGGTATGTTTAAAGATAATAAGTATCATGGTTTAGGAACTATGACACTAAAAAATGGTAAAAGTTTTAGCGGTAAATGGGCAAAAAATAAATTTTTAGGTTACACAGAACAAAAAACTTTTAAAAAAAATCAGCCTGAAATATCAGTTTCTGAATTAGAAAAGGAAAGAAAAAAAATAATATTTTTGGAAAATGAATTAGAGAGATTAAAAAAAGAAAAAAAACAAAGAGATAGAGAGCTTGAATTAGATAGAATAAAGCCATCTATAATAATTAATTTTAAAAAGGTTACAGGTAAGCAAGGTATTTTAAAAGGAAAAATAATGGATAGTTCTGGTGTTGCAGAGCTATCTATAAATAACAAAAAAATTGATTTTAATGAAAATGGTGAATTTATTTTTTCTACATTCGTTCCTTTTGATGGCGTTGATATAAAAATTGAAGCAGTAGATATGGCAGGAATAAGTAATTCAAAAATAGTAAATTTTAAGAGAAAAATTAAAACAACAACTAATCAATTTTCATTTGAAAGATTAAATCCAATATCAAAAATGGTTAAAAAAAATCCAAATGCAGTTGCAATAATTATTGGAATTCAGAACTATGAAAGTATAACCATTCCTGCTATTTATGCTGATAAAGATGCTTTAATGTTTAAAGATTATGCAACAGAAATTTTAGGTATTGAAGAGAAAAATATAAAATATTTCATTAATGAAAAAGCTGAATATGCAGAAATTTTATTATCGGTGAAGAGTTGGTTGCGAAGAGTTTCAAAACCTAATGAAACAGAACTTTATCTATTCTTTGCAGGTCATGGGTTGGCATCTGATAATGGGAAAAACCTATACTTACTTCCATACGATGGAAGAAAAAGATTGCTTGAAAAAACTGCAATATTAAAAGAAGAGCTTTTTGAAGACATATTATTGTCAAAACCACGTTTTGTTAACGTTTTTTTAGATACATGTTATAGTGGCACAACCAGAAGTTCAGAATCTTTGATTAATTCAAGACCAGTTTCAATTGTACCAAAGGTTCTAGACTTTCCAGATAATTTTACAATTTTTGTCGCTTCTCAGGGTGATGAGACAAGTAAGCTATTAGAAGAGGCTCAGCATGGGATTTTTAGTTATTTTTTAATGAAGGGAATGGAAGGTTATGCAGACAAAAATGATGATAAAAAAATTACAGCTGGTGAATTGCATCAATACATTAAAAATAATGTAATACAACATTCCTCTGGGTCACAAAATCCTGAGTTTTTTGGAGATACAAGGAAAGTATTAATCAACTTTAATTAACTTTATCTAGGTTTATTGTGCTGTTAAACCACCATCTACAACTAAACTTGATCCAGTCATAAAACTTGAGTCATTTGAAGCTAAATACAAAATACCTTGAGCTATTTCATTTGGACTACCAAGTCTACCAATGGGTGTTTGTTTTATGCCTTCGTTATAAGACTGTTTTTTTGACATATTTGGATTTTGAATTATTCTTGAATCCTCAACTTGTTTTCCCATATCAGTTTCAATTATACCAGGGTGTATTTGATTAATTCTTATTGGATATTTTCTATTGCCATAATATATTGCCATTGATTTAGTAAATGTTGTTATTCCTCCTTTGCTCATCGAGTAAAGAGGGTCCAATCTAGAACCAACTAACCCAGCAATTGAACTAAGATTTATGATAGAACTCATAGAATTTGAAAATTCACCGGCTCTTTTCAAGTGAGGAGTAATAAACTTTATACCAAAAAATGTTCCCAAAAGGTTAATTGATATCAATTCAGTAAAATCTTTTGAAGTAACTTTTAAAATGTCTTTTCCAAGGTAAATACCAGCATTATTGACTAATATATTAATCTTATTAAATTTCTGAACCTTTAGAAACTTTAAAAATGATTTCCAGTCAAGTTCTTTTGAAACATCCATTTGAAAAAAAATTGCATTTCCATATTTATTAATTTCTTTTAATGATTTTTCACCATTTTTTTTATTTTTATCTGTATAAATCACCAGCGCACCGTTTTGTACGAATAATCTAGATACTTCTAAGCCAATACCTTTGGCACCACCTGTAATGATAGCTATTTTATTATTTAATTTTTTCATACATTAATATTTAAATATTTTATCATAGAGAATTTAATTTTAGAAACAAAATAAGATTGCTTTTAAAATTTAAAATTTAATTATTCAAATCCCAATCAATAGTTTTGATATTAAACTTTTTTAAATACTCATTTGTAGTAGAAAATGGTTTAGATCCAAAAAAACCATTTAATGCAGAGTAGGGAGAAGGATGAGGGCTTTTTATGATTAAGTTTTTTTTATTATCAATAAAATTAGCTTTTTCTTGGGCTTTTTTGCCCCAAAGTATATAAACTATATTTTTTTTAAAAGAATTTAAATTTATTAAGACTTTATCAGTAAAATTTTCCCAACCTTTGTTAGCATGTGAACCAGGTTTTCCTTTTTCAACAGTTAAGATAGAGTTTAATAAAAAAACACCCTGATTTGACCATTTCTCTAAATTACCAAAATTATTAATTTTTATTCCTAAGTCATTGTTTAATTCTTTAAAAATATTTTCTAATGAAGGAGGTTTTTTTGTACCTTTTTCAACTGAAAAGCTTAACCCATGTGCCTGACCAGGTCCATGATATGGATCTTGGCCTAGAATAACTACTTTTACATCTTTAAAATTCGTGAGTTTAAAAGCATTAAAAATTTTTTCACCAACTGGATAAATAATTTTTTGATTCAATTTTTCTTTCTTTAAAAACTTGCTCAGTTCTAACATGTAATCTTTTTCAAACTCATCAACTACTTTCCAATTTTCAAATATTTTTTTCCAATATTCATTAAGATTATTATTTTTCATAATTTAATTTTAAATTTTAATTTAATTTAGTAAATTTAAATATATGAAAATTGAAAATGTAAAGATATACGAATTAGAAATACCATTTACTAAGTACGTCGGAGATAATAGTGGTGTATCTAGAGGGTTTCCAATTCAAAGGCAAGTTTTTGATTCATGTATAATTAAAATTTCTACAGATAATGGTTTAGTTGGTTGGGGAAGTGCCTTTGCTTATGAGTGTAGAAGGTCTGTAGCTGAATGTATTAGACACATGATAGTTCCCAAAATAATTGGTAAAAACCCTCTTCATGTCAAGCAAATCAATTTTGATCTTCAAAAACAACTTCATTTGTTTGGAAGATATGGAATAACGTTATTTGGAATAAGTGCTGTTGATTTAGCATTATGGGACCTTGTTGGTAAATATTATAATAAGTCAGTAGCTGAAGTGATTGGCAAAAAACATAATAAATCTCTTGAAGGTTATTCTAGCTTGTATCGTTATGGTGACAAAGATCAAGTTTATGAAATGGTTAAAAAATCTATCGAAGAAGGTTATAATCACATTAAATTGCATGAAATAACGGAAGATGAAGTAAAAGCTTCTCGATTAGCTGCAGGTAATGATATCTCTATTATGCTAGATACAAATTGCCCTTGGAGTAAAGATGAAGCTCTAATAATGGCAAAAAAGCTAAGTGAGTATAATTTGCTTTGGTTAGAAGAGCCTATAAACCCTCCAGAAGATTTTGATAGCCTAAGTGATATTCGTCACCAAACAGGTATCCCAATTGCTTCAGGAGAGAACGCTTGTACTTATTATCAGTTCAAACATATGATTGAAAAGGAAGCAATTGATTATGCTCAACCTAGTGTTACTAAAGTTGGAGGAGTGACTGAATTTCTTAAAATAATCTCATTATGTGAAGAAGAAAATGTTAAATTAATGCCTCATTCTCCATATTTTTGTCCTGGTTTTCTTGCTACTTTACATTTATCTCAATGTACTAAAAATTTGAGTTTAATTGAAAGATTTTATGTCAAACCAGAAGCCTATTTATATCCTGAAACTATTTTTGATCCAAAAAGTTGTCTTTTTATGCCTCCTGAAGGTATAGGTTTAGGAATTGATCCAGATCTTGATGTTATAAAAACTTATAAAGTCAATTAATTTTTATTACTAAAAATAAAAAATATTGTTATATATAAAATAATGAACAAATCTTTTTATAGAAAAATTGGTTTTGGATTATCTGCAAATGATAATGTGCCTAAAGATGCTATTAAATGGGCAACTGACCAGATAAAAGCTATGCCAGAATCAACTTGGAATGGACCTAAATATTCCCTAAAAGAAATGATGAATTTTCATGGAAAGTATAATTATACAGATAGAAGAGTTTTAAGAAAAAAACATAAAAACAGTAGACAAGATTATAAAGATGCTAAAAACAAGTTAAAATATACAACTGGTCATTATTATTTCGAGCCTCTATGGTTATATAAAAGACATCATGAAGCTTTAAATGGCTCCAGCCCTGTTTTTCATAGATTTCTTCATTTCTGGGGAAATCATTTTGCAATTCAAAAAAAAAATGCAATGTATGTTTATGATGTTGGTCCATATCATTTCGAAGTCATTGCACCTGCTATGCTTAAAAACATCGAAGACTTGGTCTATGATGTGACAATATCATGGGCTATGATTCACAATCTAGACAACTCAAAATCTATAGGGCCAAACTCCTTACGTGCATTAAAGATGTCTGAAAGGGGAAGATCTGCAAATTTAAATGAAAATCATGGAAGAGAGTTACTTGAATTACACACAGTTTCACCTAGAGCTGGTTACAATCAAAATGATGTCATTGACATGTCTAAAGTAATGTCAGGGTGGATGCATAAAAAACATAAATCTACCAAGAAAGAAGAAAATGTTCCAATTAGCTTTCAAGATGATTATCATGATAGTGGTCCCTTTGAAATTTTGGGTAAAAAATATAAAGAAAGTTTTGGAACTTCTTCCTCAAAAAGTATGCTTCGTAAAGTAATTAAAGATCTTGTAAGGCATCCCATATGTATAGACTTTGTTTCAAGAAAATTATGCAATCATTTTGTTACAGAAAACCCTTCCTCTGAAATAATTCATCCTGTTAAAGATGCTTGGATAAATTCTGATGGTGACTTAAAAACTATCCACGAAGCAGTTATCAAACAAGCATTTAAATATTCTCATCTAAAAAAGTTTCAGACCCCTGAAACTTGGTTGCTTCAGTTTATTAGAATGTCTGCCTTAGATTATTTTCCAAAAAATTATAATTATGATTTTAAAAGTAAACCTTCACGTATAATTGGTAAACCAGTTAGATGGTTAAGAAATTTAGGACATAATCCTTACAGGCCACTTCAACCAAATGGTTGGTCGGATTATGAGGCTGACTGGATGTCTCCAGAGTTTTTGTTTAGAAGAATAGGAATGATTAAAGTTCAACAAGATAAGAAAAGATTAGATCATATTGATAAAAGTTATTTAAAAATGATTGTTAGCAAAAATTTTGATAATGAAAGCGATGTTTTAAAATATATCAATTCTGCAAAGAACTCTGAAAAGATTCTTGCATTATTTTCGAGTAAATGGATGTTAAAAACATGAAAATTTCTAGAAGATATTTTACAGTTGGTTCAGCGAGTTTACTTCTTACTGCCACCTCTCCATATAAACTTTTGGCAAATAATTCACAAAAAAAGAAAAACTTAATAGTGATTATGTTGAGAGGCGCAATGGATGGTTTGTCTGCTGTACCATATATTCATGATAATACTCTTCAAAAAGTTAGGCCTGATATATTCGTAAATAATAATTTAAAACTCAATAGTGATTTTAGTTTACATCCTAAATTGAATAATTTTCACAAGATTTGGACTGAAAATAAGGCTTCAATTGTTCATGCTACCAATATTCCATATAACGAAAGGTCACATTTTGATGGGCAGAATTTAATGGAAAGTGGGGGTACAGTCCCTTATAAACTAAAAACAGGATGGTTGGGAAGGGGTATTGATGTTGCAGGATTAGAAGGTTTATCTATATCATTACCTATGCCTCTATTGTTAAGGGGTGAAATTAATCATGATAATTTTTATCCTTCAAACCTTCGTATGCCCAGTCAATCAATGATTAATTTAATGCATTCGCATTATAATAGTGAAAAAATTATAAAAAAATCTTTTGAGAAGTTAACTTCCAGGCCTCTTTCAATGATGTCTGGAAGAAAAAATAAAAGATTAGCTAATCTAGCTCGTATTGCAGGAAATGAGATGAAAAAAGACGATGGACCTAGGGTTGCGGTCTTTGAAGTATTTGGCTTTGATACACATGCAGCTCAAGGTGGAGCTGATGGCGAACATGGTCAAAAACTTAGGCAAGTTGACATAACTTTTGCTTCATTAAAAAATTCTCTTGGAAAAGCTTTTGATAATACTCTAATTTTAACTTTAACTGAGTTTGGCAGATCTTTAGTACAAAATAATGGTTATGGCACTGAACATGGTTATGGAAGTGCAATTTTAATGGGTGGAGGCTTACTTAAAAAGTCTCAAGTTTATACTGATTGGCCAGGAATTAAGAAAACAAATTTATTTGAAGGAAGAGATTTAGACTCTACTATAGACTCAAGATCCGTTTATTGCAGCGCTATGTCAGTTTGCTTTGATGTACCATTTAAAAAAATTAATGATTTAGTATTTCCAGACAAAAAATTACCCAACTTAACTGATAAGTTATTTAACATATAATTTATTGATTCATTACGAAGCCACCATTTGGTGAAATAGTCTGACCTGTCATGAATTTAGCTTCTTCTGAAGCCAAATATACTGCGGCCCAGGCAATATCCTCTGCATCTCCAAATTTTTTCATAGGTGTTTGATTTTTTATAATTTCTCTAACAAATCCTAAATGATTTGTCATATTTGTTTTAATATAGCCAGGGGCAATTGCATTTACTCTTATATTTCTAGAAGATAACTCTCTAGCAAGAGCTCTTGTATAGCCAAGTATACCTCCTTTTGCTGCAGAATAATGTGGAGATGAAGGTCCGCCAGTTGTTCCTAATACAGAACCCATATTTATAATTGAACCTGAATTAAATTTATTCATGATTTTTAAAACCTCTCTTGTACAAAAAAAAGTACCACTTAAATGAACATCAAGCATCTTAAACCAATCTTCATCAGTCATATTCACAGTAACATCAAAATGAGTTTCTATTTTTTTATTTTTAGAAAACTCTTCAATTTGAGCTTTATTTATTTCATTACGTTTATCTATTATATCTTGTCTTTGCTCAAATCCATTTATACCCGCGTTATTAACTAAGATGTCTACTTTTTTAAATAAGTTATTGATTTTATTAAATACTAATGCAACATTTTTAGAGTCAGAAACATCTAGTTTTATTGCAGTAGCATTAATTTTTTTGGAAAATGTTTTTGCTTCTTCGTACAAAATATCACAAATAATGACTTTAGCTTTTTCCTTGTGAAAAGTTTTCGCAATTTCAGCTCCTAAACCTCTCGCACCTCCAGTAATAACAGCAATTTTATTTTTTAGTCTTCCCATTATGTATACTCGTATTATATCATTAATTAAGGATAAATCATTATGAGTAAATTTATATACTTTTTTTTCATTATTCTCTTTATATATTCTTTTAATAATGTTTTTGCTAATGAATGTGAAAGCAAAAAAGAATATAAAAAATCAGAAGATTGTTATTGGTTAAAAAGAGTTGTCGGTATTAGAACACCTGTGATGATAGCAAGTGGCACGTTGATAGATAATAATTTTATAATAACCAATAGGCATGTTGCAGAGGATCATCCTCATGTTATGGTAAGATTTTTTAATGGAGAGATTAGAAAAGCCTATCCTTTACCTAATAACTATCCTGTTGATTTAACTATACTTTCATTAAATAAAACTCTTATTCCTAAGAAAATAAATTTTCCAATTAGTTCTAAGCCTCCTTTAAAATTAAAAGTTGTTGGTTTTGATCAAGGTAGAAAAAAGAGCAGAATTTATAAACAAGGTAAAGTTATTCATTTTCCTGATTTAAATAAATTCCCATTTTCAAGAATTCACACCAATGCTCAAAGTTTGCCGGGAAATAGTGGGGGAGCAGTAATTGATGAAAGATTTGAAATTATTGGATTTCTTGCTTCAGGAGATGGAAATTATAATGAAGTTGTCCCCATACAAACTGTAACAAATGTTATTCAAAAAACAGATATAAATGTCAAAGAGGAATTTATTTATTGGGGAAGAAATATTAGAATCTGCGCTGATACACTGGAATTTTCCTATAAGTTTCAAAAAAAACCACCACAAAACCTAATCAAAAAAATTGAAAAATTTTGTTCTTTGTCTAAAAACAAGCAATTATTTGATCAAGTTGGCCAGACTTTCGGTCGTTGGGGCCTTTTTGACAAATCAATTCTCTTTTTGAAAAAAAGTTTAAATTTGGATCCTTATAGTCCCAATACTCTTTTATCATTAGCTATTAGCTTTCATATTAAAAGGGATATAAAATCTGAGGAACCTATAATTGTCAAACTATTAAACCTCATTCCTGAAGATCCACAGGTTTTAAGATTAGGCATTCAAGTTGCGGGATATCTAAAAAATAAAAAATTAGGTAAAAATGTTTTAAAACTTATGAAAACTCATAATCCAGCAGCCCATCCATTGGCAAAAAACTATCTAAAAAACGCATTTAAATAATAAATCAATTTATTAAATAATCATCAGATGGATCTGGTATCCAGCCATATTTTGAGACTGTTTTATCAGTTGTTATTGATCTTTTCTTCAAAAAATTTAATACATCATCAATAGATGATTCTTGGTTTTTTGTTAAATACCTTGAAATTAAAGCGCTCATCCTTGGAACAGCATAGCTAGTTCCTCCTGTATATGAATTTACACCCCTATGATCAATAACTGAAACATTTTCTGCTGGTAAAAGAAAATCAACATTTTCAGCACCAAAATTAGAATCACGACCTAATTGACCATTTTTTGTGCTAGATGAAACGACAATAATGTTTTTTAATTTAAAGGATGCAGGATAAATTGGGTTTATATCAATATCTTGTTTATCATTACCAGCAGAAACTACAAAAATAAGATTTTTATATTTTTTAATAGATTTAAAAAAACATTCCCAATCATTTCTATTTTTTGAACCCATTGATAAGTTGACAATTCTAAAGGACTTTTCCACTATTTCTTCGATTAAATCTTTAAATTTACACATTTTTAATGCAGGAAACCTGTATATACCAATATTAGTATTAGGGGCTTCATTTTTTAGAACACTGAAAACTGTTGTGCCATGATGACGTGGATAAAAAGGATTACGTCTAGGATCGCTGTCAAAAGGGAAATTATCATCGTCCCAAAAATCATAGCCTATAATTTTACCATGTTTATCAATAGCAAGGTTATTGACTAATTTAGTTAATGTATAATTTACACCTGTATCAACTAGAGCAATCAAATTGTTGTTTGTCATTTTTAAGTTATGATTAAAAGTAGGGTTTACTTCCTGTTTAGATAATGTTGTTTTAAAATCATTACTAAGAGTATTGATACTAATAGGGTTTTTTCTATTATCATATATAATTATTCTTATATTTTGAAAATTACAGTTTTTATCTAACCTTAATTGGATTATTGGATCTTTTAATTTAAAAGTTAAAGTTATTAGGTTTATTTTATTTTGTCTTTGAAATATTGAAGATGTAACATAAAATTTTGTTTTTTTATGATAAAGAGTTTTATAATTTTTAGTTACTTTATTCCATTCAATATTTAATTTTTCTTTACCAATCAATGCCTTGCATATATGTTTTGAACTATTTTTTATAAATTTCAGTTCATTATTCAATGTTGAAGAGTTAACAGGTTTAATTAAAATATGAACTATAATAAGAAAAAAGTATAAAAAAAATATCTTATACATTATTTTTTCTTAGAGCTGGTAAACCTACACCTGTTGCTTCAAAACCACCATCAACAGACAAATTTTGACCAGTAATAAAACTAGCATTATCAGAGCAAAGAAAAAATATTCCATTAGCAATTTCTAACTCAGTTCCATATCTATTTAATGGTATTGAATCGTGATAAGCATCAATAATATCTTGTGTATGAACTGCCATAGCTAATTTTGTTTTAACTGGGCCAGGTGAGATACAATTTACTCTTATTCCTAATTCACCTAATTCACAAGCTTGTTGTTGCGTCAAATGTATTATAGCAGCTTTTGAAGTTCCATAAGCCACTCTTAATGTTGAAGCTCTTAAACCTGATATTGATGCTATATTAACTATACATCCTTTTGTTTTTCTTAAATGTTTAATACAATTTTGAGTAGTTAAAAAAGATCCATCTAAATTTGTTTCCATTATTTTACGCCAACTATTATAATTTACTGTTTCTATTCTACCAAAATCTGCTATGCCGGCGTTATTTACCAGGACATCAATCCTTTCACCCCAATTTATTATTTCTTCAATCATTATAGAATTTTTATCTACATCGGAAATATCAAATGAAAAAGTTTTGTAATTTGGGTTATGTATATTAATTTTATTCAACTCATCTTCATCTTTATCAACCATTGCTACTTTAAAATTGTTTTGTAAAAATAGTTTACTTGTTGCTAGTCCAATTCCTCTTGCTGCTCCTGTAACAATTGCTAACTTTTTTTCTTCTAACCCCATATTACCAAATTTCTCCAAAAGGTCTTAATTCTACCCTAAATGACCAGGTAGACTTATCTTGCAGAACTGTCTTATACATTTCTTCGGCAATGGCTCGGGGTTTGGCAAAGAAATCATCATTTTTATCTGGTTGCAGAAAAGGTCTTGTTCTAGGAGTATCAATTGCCGCGTCAATTATAAAGTAAGCAACATGTATACCTTTAGGTCCAAATTCTCGAGCAATGGATTCTGCTAAAATTCTTTGGGAAGCTTTCGTTGATGCAAAAAATCCCCAGTGAGCTTTTCCTCTTGTAGAGGCAGTATTTCCAGTAACAAGGATATGTCCATTACGTTTTTTTAACATCCCAGGTAATGTTTCTCTCACTAAATAAAGAAGAGCAGTAGTATTAACTCTAAAGTTTTTTTCTAAATTTATGGGATCTAAATCTAAAATACTACCTCTTGAAGCACTGGGCGCGTTATGTATGAGTATATAAGCGTCTCCATGGTTATGTTTAATTGTTTTTAGAGTTTCTAATAATTTTTCAATATTTGATATATCACATGGATACGCATAAGAATTGTTATATTTTTTTTCCAAGTTAAATAAATTCTCAGAATTTCTTGCTATCATAGCAACTATATAATTTTTTTCAGAGAAGTATTTTGCTATTTCTGCACCTGTTCCTTTTTCAGGACCAACTCCTGTTACAATACATAGTTGTTTTTTTTTATCATTCATTTTTAAAACAGTCTTTTTCATATAGTCTAGATTTCCACTTAATGACATTTTTGAATTTTGAAGGCACTTCGAATTTTAATCTTTCAAAATTGATAAAAATTGAGTGGCCAGTAATATCTGCAACTGAAAATTCATCTCCACAAATAAATTTATTTTTTTCTAAATGTGGTTCTATTCTATCAAAAAGAAGATTTGACATTTCAATACCCCGTTCAACTATATCATTGCTTTGTTTAATATTATTTCTAGTACCAGCCAAAACCCGATCTGCAAAAAAAAGATATTTTATTTCTTAAAGCATGACCTAAAGGTGTCAGACAATCTAGTTCAAGTCTTCTATTCCACATATCGATTTGAGCTCTTTGTTTTGGAGAGTTACCGAATAAAGGTGGATTAGGATAATACTCTTCTTCTAAATATCGGCAAATAGAAACACTTTCAGTTATAATTGTGCCGTCATCTAACTCTAGAAAAGGTATACAATTAAAAGAATTCATAGATTTAAATGGTTCTTTAAATTGCTCCCCATCTCTAACATTTACTTCATGAGTATTAAGTTTAATTTTTTTCTCTTTTAAAAAAGCTAATACCCTAAGTCCGTTTGGAGCTAAAGAAAAATTATATAATTTCATTAAACATACCTATGTTTTTATTTTATATCCCGTTTTAAACATTTTCCATATAATTATATTACATATAACTATAAAAATAACTGTTGAAAAAATACTAATCCAAACACTTACTTCTCCTTCACCAAAAAAAGAGAATCTAAATCCTGAAATAAGATAAAATATTGGGTTGAAAAAAGTTATATTTTGCCAAAATATTGGCAAAATATCTATTGTATAAAAACTTCCACCTAAAAATACTAATGGAGTAATTATTAACATTGGTACAAAATTAATCTGTTCAAAATTATCTGACCAAATACCTATTATGAAACCTAATAAACTAAATGATACGCATGAAAGAAAAAGCATTAAAAGCATTAACATAGGATAAACAACTTTTATATCAACAAAGAAAAAAGACGTTATTAAAATTATTAATCCTAAACAAAAAGATTTTGTGGTAGCTGCTCCAACATAACCGATTATTATTTCAATATATGAAATTGGAGCAGATAAAAGTTCATAAGTTGTTCCTAAAAATTTTGGAAAGAAAATTCCAAATGAAGCATTAGTTACACTTTGCATAGAAACTGTTAATAAAATTAAACCAGGAACGATAAACGCACCATATGGAATTTCACTAACAAGCTGCATATTTTTTCCAATCGCCGTTCCAAAAACAATAAAGTATAGTATTGTTGATAAAACTGGAGATATAAGGCTTTGTATTATTGTTCGAAATGTTCTTGCCATTTCAAATTTATAGATTGCTTTTATAGCTTCAAAATTAATCATTATTAACTATCTCTACAAAAATTTCTTCTAATGTTGACTGTCTTGTTTGAACATCAATTAATTCAATGCCTGAACTTTTAATTTTTGATAAAAGAGTAGTGATCCCTGTTTTATTTCCTGAAGCTGTATAATCATATTCTAACTTTTTCTCATTTTTAAAAATTCTTAGATTAAATTTCTTAAGTGAATGAGGAATTGATTTTAGAATTTGTTTTGTATAGATGGTTAGAGTTTTTTTACTCATTTTCGAAATTAAATTATCTTTTTTATCTACAAGAAGAATTTTTCCGTTATTTATAACAGCAATTCTATCTGCAATCATTTCTGCTTCTTCAATGTAATGAGTTGTCAAAATAATAGTTACCCCATCATTTTTAAGTTCTTTTATTATTGACCACATATCTTTTCTTAACTCTACATCAACGCCTGCTGTAGGTTCGTCGAGAAATAATATCTTTGGCTCATGGCTTAAGGCTTTAGCAATCAGAACTCGTCTTTTCATTCCACCGGAAAGAGATTTAATAATTTGATTTTTTTTATCCCAAAGAGATAATTTTTTTAATAAGTTTTCTAAATAATTATCATTTCTTTTTTTTCCAAACAGTTGTCTAGAAAATTTAACAGAAGCCCATACTTTCTCAAAAGGTTCGAGAGACAATTCTTGTGGAACCAATCCAATCAAATCTCTTGTTTTGCGGTATTCTTTTTCAACATTATATCCTTCAACAAAAACATTGCCAGATGTAATAGATGATATTCCACATACATTTGATATTAATGATGTTTTTCCAGCTCCATTTGGGCCTAGTAAAGCTATTATTTCCCCTTTTTTAATACTTAAATTTACTTTATCTAATGCTGTATAATTATTATCATACACTTTCATTAAATTTTGGATTTCGATGATATTAGACAAATTTTATCCTTATGCTAACTTGTATTTTATAGATATAAGAGTTTTAATAGCAAATTTAAATATTTCATGGAAGACATTTGGCACTAGTTAGTTTAAGGAAATATTATGAAAATACTTAAATTAAAAGGTTAAGATAAATTATGCAAAAACCAATAAACAAAAAATTGTTTATTACTGGTGCAGGTGTTTCTGCTAGTAGTGGTATTCCTACTTTCAGGGGAAATGATGGTTTTTGGACAATAGGAAGTATTAATTACACTCCTCAAGAAATGGCAACAAGACAAATGTACGAAAATGATCCGTTTCAATTTTTACTTTGGTATTACAAAAGGTTTGCAAAATATAAAGATGCTAAACCAAATTTTGTACACAAATGGTTATCAGACAAAAAACTTATCACGCAAAATATAGATGGTTTAGATTTTAAAGCTGGAAATCTAGATTATATCCCAATTCATGGTCGAATAGATAAATTAATTAAATACGATAATGAGTTTACATATCAAGAACCAATTGATGCAAACTGGGGAAATATAGATAATACTTTAAAAGATGATGAATTATCACTGGCTCTAATAAAAAAATTTAAAATACCACTTATTAATGGTAAGCCAAAGCCTCAATTAGGTTATTCATTGAAACCATATGTTTTGTTGTTTGATGAAATGTATACAGAAATTTATAGGTTCTCTAAAGCTGAAAAATGGATGGAGACAGCAAATTGTATGGTTTTTATGGGTACTTCTTTTAGTGTTAATATAACTTCAATTGCTTTGAGAATAGCTTTATTAAAAAACACTTCCATAGAAATTGTTGATCCAAATCCTATTAAGTTGGATTATCAAAATGTAAAATATTTCTCTATGTCAGCTGAAGAGTACTGTAAAAACAATTAGTTTTTTTCAAATACTTTCCATGTAGATGTTGAGTAAGCAGCTAACTTTTTGTCATTTCTATACAATTTTGCTTCCATTACACTTATGGTTTTACCTTTTTTTATAAATGAACCTTCGCAAATGATTTTTTCTATTCTAATTGGTAAAAGAAAATTTGTTTTTAATTCAATAGTGGTGCCAGCTAATTGTTCTTTTTCAAATAAATGACCCATCGAAATATCCATTAATGTAGAAATAATACCTCCGTGAAGGGTGCCTTGTGGATTAAATAGGGCAGGGATAGAGTTGAAGGCAACAAAACATTTGTTATTTTTAAAACTTATATTAAGGCCTAATAATCTTGACAAATAAAATGAACCAAAAACTTGTTCTTCAGAGCTATTCGCTCGTTCAACCATTTCTAATCCAGCCTTTTTTATATTCAAAGTCATTTTATCAAAGCCTCATTCAAACTTGAAAATATTTTGTACTACTACATTCTGCTTTTAAGGTATTTTTATTTGATTGCATAAGAATTTAGTTTTTCAAAATCAAATGTTATCCCATGTCCTGGTTTATCTGAAGGTGATGTAAACCCATTTTCAATAGATAGCTTTCCATCAATAAAGTCATCCACTCTCCAAGCGTGGAATTCCATATAAGATGCATTTGGGCAGGCTGATAATAAATGGGAATGAAGCTCATGTACACCATGTGATATGACTGGTAAATTATTAATTTCAGACAGTTTGGCAATCTTCATAAAAGGTGTTATCCCCCCACATGTAGTTAAATCAGGTTCAACAAAATCAACTCCTAATGTATTAATTAAAAAATTAAATTCGCTCATTGTATGAAGATTTTCACCAGCCGCTATTGGGACTTTACCTAGAGATTTAAGTAACTTATATCCTGAGAAATCATCAGGCTTTATTGGTTCCTCTATCCAAACTAAATTAAATTTTTCAATTTCATTAAAAGCTTTTACAGCCTGATCAACTCTCCAAGCTTCATTCGCATCAGCCATAAGAGCAATTTCGTCTGGCAAATGGTTTCTCATAGATTCTAATCTATCTAAGTCTTCTTTTAATGATTGTCTACCTAGTCTCATTTTAATGGCTTTAAAACCTTCATTGAGGCACTTGGATGCTTCAGTCAATAGTTTTTCTTTTGAAAAATTTAAGTCTATATTCCCTGCATAACATAGAACCTTTTTACTATGCCCACCTAGAATTGACCATAATGGTTCTTTCAGACATTTTCCTTTTAAATCCCATAATGCAACATCTACAGCTGCTATAGCAAAGCTTACTGGAGCACCTCTGCCTGCATAATGTACATTTTTCCACATTAGTTGCCATAAGTATTCAATGTATCTTGGATCTTGGTTTATTAAAATGTTTTTGAAGCTATTTTTAATAATTTCAGAAATTGCTAATCCTTGGTTTTCATGAACAGTTATATATCCAACACCCTCAATACCATCATCATTTGTTATCTTACATATAACTAAATCAAAAGCTTTCATAATTCCTGCTGCATATGCCTCAACTGGCTCAGGTAAAGGTATTTTGTATGTTTTGATTTGAATTTCGGAAATTTTCATATACCACTCGCTTAAAGATTAATTTATATAATTTAGATAATAGATACTTGAATGTCTAATTTTATTTATTATATACAGTATTGTATCGCCAATAACGGGATACATAATTTAATAAGAAAATAGCCTTATGGTATTTTCGATAACTTGCTTTTAAAGGAGTATATTATGACTTTATTACCTTCACTCGCCTTACGTTCCTTCGTAGGTTTTGATAATCTTTTCAACGAACTCGAAAACTTCAATAGTCAGAAAAAGAATTCTTTTCCTGCTTATGACATTGTTAAAGTTAATGATGATGAGTATGAGATTACATTAGCTGTATCTGGACTGAATAAAAAAGACATTCACATGGAAGTGCATGATGGTGTATTAACAATACAAGGTCAAAGTGCAAATGAAGTGGAAGACAGTAGTATTCAATATGTCTATAAAGGTATTGCTAGAAGGGCATTCGAACAAAAATTCAGGCTAGAACAGTTTGTAGAAGTTAAGGATGCTAAATTAGTTGATGGATTATTAACTATTTCTTTAAAAAGGGAAATCCCTGAAGAGAGAAAACCAAAGAAAATCCCATTAAAAGTTGCTTAACTTTAAATTTAGCAAAGCAACTTGAATAGTTGCTTTGCTATACTTACATCTAAAATATGGAATTTCTCTTGTTATGGTTTTTCAACCAAGATGTATTCGATAGTGGTTTAAGGTATAAAACTGCTGCATCATGTTTTTCTAACGCACAGAATGTAGGTATGGAATTAAGAGAAGTCGGACTTAATCCTCCTACTTTTACATGTATACCTATTGCAAAAGGTAAAGATTTAAAAATCTATAGGCCGGGAAGTAATTCTAGGTTTCCATTCTAATTTTGTTATTTCTACAAAATATTTACTTTCAACAATTTATAAAAACTTTGTTAAACAAAATGATTGTTAATATTTAAAAATTTGATAGCTTATACTCAATTTAAAGGGGGATAAAATGAATTTTAAATTATCGCTCTTTTTTGATAATAGCTTTTTTCTTTTCAATATCAAATAGTTATTCTGATACAAAAATTACATATAAATCTGCTAAATCAACATCGTCATATTATCAAATGGGGGTTCAAATAGCAGAATCAATGAAGAAATCGTCAAATGGTTCTATTATAGTTACCGTTGAGGAAAGTCAGGGCTCTGTCCAAAATGTAAAAGAGGTTATTGCCAGAAAAGGTAATTATGTTTTTACTACACCACCTGTTTTAGTTAAATTAGCTATAGCTGAAAAAGCAATGTTTAAAGGTAAAGGAAACCCAAGATTTGCAGAGATTAGAGCATTGTTTCCAATTCCTTCTCTTACAATGCATTTTGTTATGTCAAAAAAGGCAAAAGTAAATACTTTTGAAGATATGGCTGGAAAAACAATATTACTTGGTAAGGGATCCTTTGGTGCAAAAGAAGGTGCAAAATATTTGAAAAAGTTTGGTTTAGATGGAAAAGTGAAACTAGCTAATGTTGAACTTTCAAATGCAGTTCCAGCTCTAAAAAATGGTCAAATTGATGGATTTGTTACTGCCGGATCTTTTCCTGCTCCAAATGTTATTGAAGCAGCGTCCTCAGTAGGCGTTAATGTGATTTCACTCTCAGATGATCAAATAAAAATCAGTAAAAGAACTAAATTAATTATACCTGCAGGAACTTATGCTGGACAATCTTCTGATATTACAACAACTTCATTGCCTGTAGTAACTTATACTACTACTGATATGTCCAATGAAGTTGCCTATAAACTTACTAAAACATACTGGGATAGTAAAAAGATGTTAGGTAATG
>QCNN01000006.1 GCA_003213175.1 SAR116 cluster bacterium AG-426-B08
CCTTAGTTAAATGCGCCACATGTTTTTTAAAATTTTGCATTTCAGATTTAGGAATATTTTTTCCTGAAGGCAGTTTTATTTTCATGGGGTTTACTCTTTTACCTAAAAATAATACTTCATAATGCAAGTGAGGGCCAGTAGATCTTCCGGTATTACCTACATGACCAATAACTTCTCCTTGAAGAACTTTTGAATTAACTTTCCTTATAATTCTTGACAAATGTGCATATGCTGTTTTGTAATTTGCATTATGTCTAATTCTAACATATTTGCCATATGTACCATTCCATCTGGCTTCTTCTATGATTCCATCGCCTGCTGCAAAAACAGGGGTACCCTTTGGCGCGGCAAAATCAAGACCTTTATGAAATTTATTATAACCAAGAATAGGATGTTTTCTATTACCATAACCACTTGATAATCTAGCTCCGTTGAGAGGAGTTTTCATCAATGTTTTTTTGGAGGAAAAGCCTTTTTCATCAAAATAGCTGGTATAGCCAGATTTTGTTGTGTACCTGTAGTAATTTAATTCATTTCCAGATAGTTCGATTCCAACGAACTTCAGAGGCTCAGTCCCAATAACTTTATTTTCAATCATATCTCTTTTTTTAGAATAAAAAATTTGGAATTTGTCACCTACTCTTAAATCTCTTTGAAAATCAACTACAAAGCCAAGAATTTTAACCATTTCATAAAACGCTGTTTCAGGTGTGTTTGAGACTTTTGAAGAATTATACAGGTTTGTTTTAATTATCCCATAGTCAAAGGCAACTTCTTTTTTAATAGGTCTTTTAGTTATTTTAGATTTAAATTGATCTTCAAAGTCTTGCCAAACGTAAACATCTTTATCTTTTTGAAAGTTGAATTCTATTCCAATTCCTAAGTTTCTACTTGGAAGCGTATACTTAACTAAAAGACCAACCGACATTTTTCTAAAAATTTGGTTTGCTTTTCTGTGAAAAGATAAAGATTGAAGAATTTTTGTTTTTCATCTTCAACCATTTTTTCAACTGGTATACCTGTCCATTTTGATACTATCTTAGCTATATCTTCATCATTAATACTTCGATTAACAAATTTTGTTTTGCCTCTATGAGATAATTTTTTTGATTCCTCGATTTCGTTTAACAAAGAAGGTATTATTTGGTATGAAAGTTCTCCAGCCTTATCCCAATCACCCTTTCTTTTAGCTATTTCTAAATCATTTTTTTTGTTTTCTAATTCAATTTTCTTTTTTTGTTCCTTCTCTATAAGTTCTTTGTTGAGTTTCCAAGATGATGATAAATGCTTTGATTTATGTTTTAAATCTATCAAGTTTTCTTCAACTGATTTCAATTTTTTTTTCGATTGTAAATCACTCTCATTAGAGAGCGCTTTTTTTTCTATTTGTAATTGAATTATTTTTCTATCTAATTCATCTAACTCTTCAGGCTTAGAGTCTAATTCTATTCTCTTTCTACTGGCTGCCTCATCCATCAAGTCGATTGCTTTATCAGGAAGGAATCTCTCACTTATATACCTTGATGAAAATTCTGTTGCTGCAATAATAGCACTATCTGTTATTGTGATACCATGATGAACTTCATATTTTTCTTTTAACCCTCTTAAAATTGAAATTGAGTTTTCTAAATTAGGTTCATCTATATAGACTGGTTGAAATCGTCTTGCTAAAGCAGTATCTTTTTCTATGTAACCCCTGTACTCATTTAAAGTGGTTGCGCCAATACAATGCAAATCACCTCTAGCGAGTGCAGGTTTTAACATATTTGACGCGTCAATTGAACCTTCACTTGCCCCTGCACCAACTAAATTATGAAGCTCGTCGATAAATAATATAATGTCAGACGATTTTTCGGAAACTTCGTTTAAAAGAGCTTTTAATCTTTCTTCAAAATCTCCTCTATATTTTGATCCAGCAATTAAACTAGCAAGATCTAAAGAATATATTTTTTTCGATTTAATTGTTTCAGGCACATCTGAATTTATAATTCTGATAGCGAGTCCTTCTACTATTGCTGTCTTACCCACCCCCGGTTCGCCTATTAAAACAGGATTGTTTTTTGTTCTTCTAGATAATACTTGTATAGTTCTTCTTATTTCTTCGTCTCTACCAATGACTGGATCAAGTTTTCCCTCAGAAGCACTTTTTGTAATATCAATTGCATATTTATTCAAAGCATCAAAACTAGACTCTGCACTCAAACTCATAGCCTTTTTTCCTTTTCTTAATTTTATTATTTGTTTTTCAATGAATGACTTACATAAACCATTAGAAATTAATATCTTTGACACATCATTTTCAAAACAGGCTAAGCCAAGTAATAAATACTCCTCTGTTAAAAATTTATCACCATTTTCTCTAGAAAATTTAAGTGAATTTTGAAGGAGCTTTTGACAATCTTTATCATATATAACCTGATTAATTTCGCTTGTTATTTGCGGTATTTTTTTAAATTTCTGATCTAATTCATTTATAATTTTCTCTTGCTTACCATTTATGTTTTCCAAAATAGAATTAATATTTTTACTTGGGTTTTGCAATAAAACTTTGGCCAAATGAATTGGAAAAACATACATGTGTTTTGAATTTAAAGCTAATTTCTCTGCTTTTAAAATGATTTCATTTATTCTATTAGAGAATTCTTTTAACATAATTAATTACCAATATTGATATGGTAATTATCAACAAATATTCAATAAATATGAAACTTTTTTAATGATTATTTACTTACTTCTTTAATATCAATTTCATTGTTCTTGTTAAATTTTTTAGGAAGTTTATTTTCAAAATCTGTGTTTTTAATCTCCTCTGATTTAGCAATCAAACTTCTATCTTTTCTTGATAATCTTTTTTTTTCATCAAGATTAATTTCTTCTTTGTTTCCTTCACTCGAATTTAGATTTTCCGCCGCTTTATTGAGCATAGTAGCCTCAATTTCTTTATTAAGACGATAGTAATGATCAGCAAATTGAAAATAAGACTCTGAAAGTACTTTATCATCATTTGCAGCTGCATCACTACCTAGAGATGAGTACTTTTCGTTGAGCTGAAATGCATTACCTCTCAATTGTGACCTCGGACCACTACTTTCTAAAACAGTGTTTTTATTAATGTTATTATAATTTTTTCGGTTATGCCCTCTTTGTCGACGGCGACCGTTCATTTTTTTCATATCAACCTGATTTTTATAATACTGAAATGTTTATAATATTAGTTTAATCATTTCTGGTAATTAATAAGAAGTTATTTATATATATTTTTTTTTTAAATATCAAACAAAAAAGTTATTTTATTATCATAACTCTTTTTTTCCCAGAATAATCCTTCACAATATTTTTTATAATTAACCCTTCTTTTAAAACTATTTCTTTAAGTGGTTTTATTAAGTAATCACTTATTTCAATCGCAGTTATTCCTTTATCAGATAGCAAATTACGAATATTTTTAAAAATTGCTCTATAACTATCACATCCATCATCACCTCCATTAAGTGCTATCATAGGATCATAATTTCTCACCTCTTTTTGAAGCTTTTGAATTTGATTTGCTTTTACATATGGAGGATTTGAAATAATAATATCAAATTTTGTTCTAATTTTTAACATTTTTAGAAGATTAATAGTCCAATTTTGATCAAACCAATTTGCATGTAAGAATTTTGTTCTATCAACAAAAAATAGGTTTTCTGAATTTTGTTTGGCTTGAATTATAGCTTTTTTGCATCGATCAACACATATCAAACTTGAGTTAGGGAATTCTCCAAGCAATGATAAACCTAAACAACCGGAACCGCATCCAAGATCTAGTATTTTATGATCATGAGTTTTATCAATGTTTTGTCTCAAAATTTCCTCAATCAAAATTTCACTGTCTGGCCGAGGATCTAATGTCCAATCGTTAATATTAAATACATTTTTCCAAAAAAATCTCTTGCCAATAATTCTTGATATTGGTTTTCCTTTTACCCTAACTTCTAGCAACTTTCTAAAATTGGTTAATTTTTCTTCTGACACATTAAGCTCTTCATGCAAATATATTTTTTCTTTAAGGCCAAGTGCAAATCCAAGGAGAATTTTAGAATCAAGTTCTGGTGTTTCTTTTCTATGACTTTTCAGATACTTTATTGAGTCTTTTAATATTTCGTTAGACTTAAACATTTATTTAACTTTATCTAATCTCTTAAATCTATCATCCAAAATTAAATTATCTATTATCTCTAATAGAGCCTCTCCCTCTAAAATTTTGTCAATCTTATGTGAAGTATAATTAATTCTGTGATCGGTTACTCTACCCTGTGGAAAATTATATGTTCTTATCCTTTCAGAACGATCACCAGTTCCTACTTGATTTTTTCTGTCACTTGCTCTTTCATTTTCACGAATACTTCTTTCCAAGTCATAAAGTCTTGCCATAAGGATTTTCATTGCTTTAGCTCTATTTTTATGTTGTGACTTTTCATCTTGTTGGCTAACAACAATACCAGAGGGTAAATGAGTTATTCTAACCGCTGAATCAGTTGTATTAACAGATTGTCCTCCAGGTCCACTTGCTCTAAACACATCAACTCTCAAATCTTTATCACTAACATTAATTTCTAATTCTTTAGCTTCAGGTAACACAGCAACTGTAGCAGCTGATGTATGAATTCTACCATTAGTTTCAGTGGATGGAACTCGTTGCACTCTATGAACTCCAGACTCGAATTTGAGTCTTCCAAAAACATCATCACCTGTTATGTTAGCATGAGCTTCTTTATATCCTCCCACGCCTGTTTCAGAAACATTCATTATCTCAAACTTCCATTTTTGACTATTGGAGAATTTTTGATACATATTAAATAAGTTTAAAGCAAATAACCCAGCTTCATCTCCACCAGTGCCAGCTCTAATTTCTATGATAACATTTCTTTCATCATCTTTATCTCTCGGAATCAATGATAACTCTAAACTATCTTGTAATTTTTTAACTTCATTATTAAGACTCTTTAGTTCAGTTTTAGCCATTTCTTTTAATTCATTCTCGGAATTTTTATCGTTTAATAAATCCTGTAGATCTAATATTTCTTTTTTCTTAACTTCCAATTCTTCTGCTAAATCTGTTACTGATTTTATTTCGGATAATTCTTTGGATAATTCGCTGAGTTGATTTGATTGCAGGCTATTTGAATTTGAAAGTAAATTTTCAATCTCTAATTTTCTTTTATAAAACTTCTCTATATTTTCATTTAAATTAACCATTTTAACAAAATTTATTTTTTAATTTCATCTAAAACATCATTAATATTTATTTTTAATTGTTTTCCATTTCGTAAATTTTTTAATTGAACTAAATTATTTTCCAATTCATTTTCTCCGATAATGATAGCATACTCTGAGGATGTTTTATTGGCTCTTTTCAATTTTTTGTTAATTGTACCAGAATAAATCATTTCTGTTTTAATATCATTATCTATTAAAAATTTATAGTATTTTAAAATTGTCGAATTTAATTCATTTGATTGAGAAACTAGCGTCACTTTTGGAGATGAGTTATATTTATTTATTGTCATTAAAGCTAATCTCTCTATTCCTGCTGCCCACCCAACCCCTGGCAAACTATAATTACTAATCATTTTAGAAAGACCATCATATCTACCTCCTGCAACAACTGTATCTTGGGCTCCAAGTAAACTAGTTTTAAATTCAAAAGTTGTGTGAGAATAATAATCTAAACCCCTTACTAATTTTTCGTCTTGTTTAAAAGGTATTCCAAGTTTAGTCAAAGAATTACATACATTTTCATAGTATGACCTAGATTCATTATTTAGATAATCAAAATATTTTGGAGAATTTCTTAGTATGGCTTGATCAGTTTTATTTTTTGAGTCTAGTATTCTTAAAGGATTACTTTGTAATCTTATTTTACTTTCAGTTGACAAATCTTTCTCAAATTTTTTTAAATACGACACCAAAACATTTCTATAATTATTTCTGCTTTGATTGTCTCCTAGAGAGTTAATATACAAAGTGATGTTATTAATTAAGTTTATATTTTTCAAAAAATTATAAGCTAAATTAATAACTTCAACATCTCCATAAAAATTATCAACTCCAATCAATTCCGCACCAAATTGATTAAATTGTCTCAATCTTCCTTTTTGAGGTCTTTCATAACGGAACATAGGACCAGAATAAAAAAACCTTTGAGGCAAATCTTGGGTCAAACCACCGTTGATTAATGCTCTTACAACGCTTGTTGTTCCTTCAGGTCTTAACATAAGAGAGTTATTACTTCGATCTTTAAAAACATAATTTTCTTTAGTAACAATATCGCTAGTTTCCCCAAGAGGCTTAGAAAATAAATCAGAGAATTCAAAAATAGGTGTATCTATTTCCTCATAACAAAATAATTTACAAATTTTAGAACCAACCTCTTTAATTTTTATGTGTTTGTCCATATTTCCTGGTAGCAAATCATTGACACCTCTAACTGTCCTTATTTCCTTCATAATATCCTCAAAAATTTATACTATAATATTTCAGAAATTTTCTTTTCAACTTGAAAAACAATGTGATCAACAATATTACTATTTTTTATAATGTGATCAGTTACTCCAGATATATAAATTTGATGAGTGCCTTTTCCACCTCCAGTTATACCAATATCTGTCTCTTTTGCTTCACCAGGGCCATTTACAACACAACCTATGATGGAAACAGTGATTGGGGTTGTTATATGTTGTAATCTCTCTTCAACTTGTCTAACAGTCTCAATTACATCAAACTGTTGTCGGGCACATGAGGGACAAGATACTACAGTCACACCTCTTCGTCTTAATCCAAGAGCTTTAAGTATCTCATAACCAACTTTTACCTCCTCAGCAGGATGCGTAGATAGAGAGACCCTTATTGTATCTCCAATACCTGACCATAATAGACTTCCTATACCAAGAGAAGATTTTACAGTTCCAGAACGAATACCACCTGCTTCAGTTATACCCACATGTAAAGGATAATCTATATTTTTTGATAACAATTTATAAGCTTTTACAGCCATAAAAATGTCCGAAGCCTTTACGCTTATTTTAAATTCATGAAAATCATTGTCCTGAAGAATTTTTATATGATTTAGGGCTGACTCAAACATTGCATCTGGAGAAGGTTCTCCATATTTTTCAAGAAGTTTTTTTTCTAAAGAACCTGCATTTACACCTATTCTCATCGCGCAGTCATAATCTTTAGCTGCCTTTACAACGTCTTTTACTTTATTTCTATCACCTATATTTCCTGGGTTTATTCTTAAACAAGCAGCCCCAGCTTTAGCAGACTCTATTGCTCTTTTGTAATGGAAATGTATGTCGGCAATTACAGGAATAGCTGAATTTTTTACAATTTCTTTTAATGCATTTGTTGAACTTTCATCAGGACATGACACTCTAACTAGGTCTGCACCAGATTCTGTGATTTCATCAATTTGCTTGCTTGTGCACAGGACATCCGAAGTTAGAGTATTAGTCATCGTCTGAACTGTAATTGGAGAGTTACCTCCCACAAACACATTTTTCAACCTAATCTGTCTGGTTTTTCTCCGTATAATATCTTTATAGGGTCTAACACTCATTTCAAAGTCAAATTTAAATTAATATTTAATTTTGTCTATTCTTAAAAGCTTCAATATTAAGAGGTCTAGAGGAAATAACTTCACCAATCTCTCCAAGTGACTTTATATGAATCTTTCCATAAACTAGCGATAATACTCCCGCATTACCTGTAGACAAAGTTAACCCCTTATTCTTTGGTATAACATAAGTTTCTCCAGACCTCATTAGCCTAGTTACAAGAGAATTCCCATCTAAATCTTCTATTTCTACCCAACTATTGCCAGACGACTTGAGAACTAACTCCGTCTGAGGATCTCTCTCATTCGCAATAGCAGAAATTTCATTTGTATTTTCTATGATATTAGATTTTTTAATCTCATTATTTTCAACAATATCTGAATTAGTATGCTTTACCTCTAATTGCTCTTCTTTTCTAGTTTTGTTTGTAGATTGTTGAACTTTGATTTTTAAATCATCATTTATAATATCGCCTGAGGGTGTTTTTAATTCTACAATTGGTTTACTTGTTTTTTTTGATGCATTTCCCTCAATCTTTACATAATTAACTGTTTTATTAATTTTGTTTTTTTCTATATCTTTCTCTTCGAAATCAGCTAAATTGTTTTCACTAGAACTTTTTTCAGTATTTAAATTATTAAAATACCATCCTGAATAAGTAATTAAACATATCAAAAAGCTTGCTAAAACAAATATAGGTAAATACGATTTTTTTTCTTTATTAGATTCTAAGAAATTGTATGAAATTCTGGAATCTTTTATGTTAATGCTATTTTTATAAGCTTCTACACAAAAATCAGCGTCTAACTCAACTAAACTTGCATAGCTTCGCACAAAACCTATTTGGTACGCTAAACCTGGTAAGTCTATTTGTTTACCATTTTCAAAATCTGCAATCAGATTAGTTCTTACTTTTAACTTTTTGCTAGCCTGTTCTTGAGTAAAACCTTTTCTAGCCCTAGCTTCCAAAAAAGTTCTACCTATTTCTTGAACTTCCGGCTCATCAAAAGCTTTTAATATGTCATTCGACAATTCGTTATCATCCAGCAAATTTTCCTTCGATTTATTTTCGTTCATATTAATCATTTTAATTCCTAGATAACTTCTTGATAATATATAATTAATTTATATAATCAATAACAGATTTAATTTTAGTTACTTCCTTTACACCTTATCTAATCCGAACACATCGTGCAAAGTTCTCACAGCTAATTCAGAGTAATCAGAAGAGATTAAAACTGAAATTTTAATTTCACTTGTTGAAATAACTTGAATATTAATATTATTATTTGCCAAAGTTTCAAACATCATTTTTGCAATTCCAGGTTTGGTTCTCATACCATTACCTACGACTGAAACCTTTGTTACTTTACTATCCTCACTAAAACTACTGAAATTAATGTCTGGTTTTAGGTTTTCTATGACCTCACGAGCTGAAATAATATCTGATTCTAATATAGTAAATGTTATGTCAGTTGCTGAACCATTCAGAGTAGATGATTGAACAATCATATCTACATTAATTGCCTCATCTGCCAAGGCTCCAAAAATTTTTGCTGCCTGTCCTGGGTTATCTGGAACATTGAAAATTGTTATCTTTGCTTCATTCGAACTATAGGCAATTCCACTAATTTTAGTTTTTTCCATATCGTTTTCCTCTTTAATTATCATAGTACCTGGAAGATTATCAAAACTGCTTAATACTTGAAGTTTTACGTTATAGTTCATTGCTAAGACAACTGATCTCGTTTGCAAAACTTTTGCCCCTTGTGATGATAATTCTAACATTTCTTCATAAGTAATATTATTTAATTTTACTGAATTTTTCACAATTCTTGGATCTGAAGTGTAAACCCCATTTACATCAGTATATATGTCACATCTATCCGCTTTTAATGCGGCTGCAATTGCTACAGCTGAAGTATCTGACCCTCCTCTACCAAGAGTTGTTATTTTATTTTCTTTTGTTATTCCCTGAAAGCCAGTTAAGATTGCTACTTCCCCATTTTCAATTGATTTTTTCAATTTTTCAGTTTTAATTTCATTTATGCTTGCTTTACTATGAAGTTCATCAGTAGTAATTGGTAGTTGCCACCCCGTCCAAGATCTGGATTTTACACCAATAGTTTTTAGAGCTATACTCAATAAACCTGCAGAAACTTGCTCTCCAGTTGAAATAACTACATCATATTCAGATCTTTCATGAGTTTGACTTATCTCGTTTACTAATTTAATTAGTTTGTTGGTACTACCTGCCATTGCCGAGACAACTGAAACAACCTTGTTTCCCTTTGAAACTTCTCTTTTAATTCGGACTGCTGCTGCTTTAATCTTAGTAACATCCCCTAATGAAGTTCCACCAAATTTCATAACAATTAGTGACAAAATTTATCCTTTTAATTTGATGTAATATTTTAAAATATGTTAAAAACAATTTATGAATACTACAATTGATAAAAAAGAAATAGATTTTTTTTCTAATTTAAGCCAAGAATGGTGGAATCTTGATGGTCCATTCGCTTCATTACATAAATTTACCGATGCTAGAGTTCAATTTATTTTAAGAAATGTACGGAGAATAAATAATAAAACAGACTCATCCCCTTTAAGTGGTTTGACATGTCTTGATATAGGTTGTGGTGGTGGCATTCTTGCTGAACGTTTATCTAGATTAGGGGGCAAAGTAACAGGAATAGATCTTTCACAAAAAGCTATTAACGTTGCAAAATATCATTCGTTCAAGAGTGGATTAAAAATTAAATATGAATGTTCATCAGTCTCAAATTATTTAACAAAAAAAACTAACAAATTTGATTTAATTATTGCGTCTGAGGTTATAGAACATGTTATTAACAGAAGATTATTTTTATCAGAAATGTCAAAATTGGGCAATTTAGGTACCTTAGTGGTAATAACCACCATAAACAAAACATTTGCTAGCAAATTTTTCGCAAAATTTGTGGCTGAATACTTATTGAATTTAATTCCGAAAGGGACACATGATACAGAAAAGTTTGTTTCACCTGATAAATTAATAAAGGAAGGTGGACAATATGGAATTATTTTTGATGATCTGGCTGGGTTTGTACCTGAAATTAATCTTAAAAATATTAGAGATAAACAAATTGATAAGTTCAGTCTGTCAACTAATTCATTAATTAACTATGGAATTGCTGGGCTTAAAACTAACTAATGGTCATCTTGAATCCAGGGAACTGTTGTAACTTCGATACCTTCTTCTTTTAATTGATCTATTTCTTCAGATTTAGCATTTCCATAAATCGAACGCTCTTTAGATTCTCCAAGGTTGATTGCTCTTGCTTCTTCGACAAATTTATCTCCTACAAACTCAGCTTTTTTTTGAATTTCCTTTTTAATAGTTCTTAGCATTGTCATTGCATCGTTAATTGGAATATTAATATTTGTATTGTTATCTTTGATATTTTTTGTGGAAACTGCATTATCACCAAAAGTTTCTTCTTTATAATTATTCTTTTTAAAAGATTTCTTAGTCTGGATAGACGGAGACATCAAATTTTTTTTTACATCTATACCACCACAATAAGGACATGTTAGTAAACCAGAACTTTTTTGAATTTCAAACGCATTACTATCTTTGAACCAAGCATCAAAAGGCAGTTCGTGCCTACAGTTTTTTGAACTACATTTTAGATTATATTTTATCATAAGTTAATTAAAGTCTTCTTAAATTCTTCCACAACAATGTTTATATTTTTTACCAGAACCACATGGACACTTTTCGTTTCTAGAAACTTTTTTTGAGCTTATAATATCTTGTTTATCTTTAGAGTTTAAGTCTTTTTGAACTGATTTGTTTTCAATATCACGATCGGGGACATTTCTCTCTATCTCAAAATTTGATAAAATTGAAATAATCATATTTCGAATTTTTGATAACATTTCTTCGAAAAGTATAAAAGATTCTTTTTTGTATTCGTTTAGTGGATCACGTTGTCCGTATGCACGCAAACCAATTGATTGTCGGAGTTGATCAAGATACAATAAATGATCTTTCCAGCATTGATCTAGAACTTGTAAAAGAAGGCTTTTTTCCGCTTCCCTAAATATTTTTGAACCAATCCTAGCCACTCTTTGTGCCATAAAACTCTCAGATTGTATTTTTATTCTTGATATAATTTCATTTTCAACAATTCCATCTTCTTTTACCCAATCCTGAACTGGTATATCAAACCCAAGGTTTGATTGAACATCTTTTCTAAGCTTTTCTGAATCCCAGTCTGAGTAAAAACTGTTCTCTGGAATGCATTGATGAACAATGTTTTCTATAACATCGTCTCGCATTTCTGTTATCATATTATTAATATTATCAGACCTCATTATCTCTTTTCTTTGATCAAAAATAACTTTCCTTTGATCATTCATTACATCATCAAACTTAAGTAATTGTTTCCTGATTTCAAAATTATTTGCTTCAACCTTACTTTGAGCTTTTTCAACTGCTTTATTTATCCAAGGATGAACAATAGCTTCACCTTTTTGCAATCCCAACTTATCTAACATTGACTCTAATTTTTCTGATCCAAAAATTCTCATTAAATCATCTTGAAGTGACAATAAAAACTTTGACTTACCCTTATCACCTTGTCTTCCTGTTCTCCCTCTTAATTGGTTATCAATTCTTCTACTTTCATGTCTTTCTGTTCCAATAACATATAATCCACCAGCAGCAAGTGCCTCTTCCCTTTTTTTCAGTATATCCTTGTGTAACATTTCCAATTTTCTATCATATTGATCATCTGTTTCTTTGATCTCCATATTTTTTCTAATTTCAAAGTTACCTCCCAATTGAATATCAGTACCTCTTCCAGCCATATTAGTTGCTATCGTAACAGCTGAAGGCATACCTGCGTATCCGATAATTTTAGCTTCTTGTTCATGATACCTTGCATTTAAGACTTGATGTTTAATATTTTTTTTAGTTAATAGATTAGATAACACATCAGATTTAGCTATGGATACAGTACCAACGAGTACTGGCTGCTTTCTCTTAGCACAACGCTCAATTAGATTTAGCACAGCATCGTCTCTTTCTTGATTGGTTTTGTATATTTCATCATTTTTGTCTAATCTCTCCACTTTTACATTTGTGGGAATTTCAATTACTTCCAGGTTATATATTTCTGAAAATTCACCCTCTTCTGTAACAGCAGTTCCAGTCATTCCAGACAATTTTGGAAACATTCTAAAATAATTCTGAAAAGTTATACTCGCAAGAGTTTGATTCTCTGGCTTAATACTAACATTTTCTTTGGCTTCAATAGCTTGGTGCTGTCCTTCACCAAATCTTCTACCTTCCATAGCTCTACCCGTGAACTCGTCTATGATTAAAATATTATCATTTTTAACCATATAATGCGTATTCTTTTTAAAAATTTTATGGGCTCTCAAAGCTTGGTTAATATGATGAAGTACATTTATATTTTTTAAATCAAATAAAGTACCTTCTTCAAATACACCGTCTTTTTTTAACAAACCCTCAAATTTTTCAGTTCCAGCATCTGTAAGATTACAAGTTCTTTGTTTTTCATCTAAATCAAAATCGTCTGAGGACAACTGTGGAATATATTTGTCAACTTTTTTGTATAGTTCAGAGGAATCTTCTGCTTGACCCGAAATTATTAATGGTGTTCTAGCCTCGTCAATAAGAATAGAGTCAACCTCATCTACAATAGCATAATTGAATGGTCTTTGAACCATATCATCAAATGAAAATTTCATATTATCTCTTAAATAATCAAAACCAAATTCATTATTAGTTCCATATGTGATATCAGCTTTATAAGCCAATCTTCTTTGATTATCATCTATATCATTTGTCAAACAACCTACTTCTAATCCTAGAAAATTATATATTTCACCCATCCATTCAGCGTCTCTTTTTGCAAGATAATCATTTACTGTTACTACATGTACTCCCTTATTTGATAATGCATTTAAGTAACAAGGCAAAGTTGCAACAAGTGTTTTACCTTCGCCTGTTTTCATTTCAGCTATTTTCCCATGATGTAAAACAATTCCTCCAATTAATTGAACATCAAAATGTCGTTGTTTTAAAGTTCGCTTTGAGGCCTCTCTTACTACAGAGAAGGTTTCAGGCAAAAGTAAGTCTAAATCCTCTCCTTTTTCAATTCTTTCTCTAAATTCATTTGTTTTGGCAATAAGTTGATCTTGGTCTAGCAAAGACATATCCTTTTCTAGTTCATTAATTTTTTGGACCATTGATTTTAATTTGGATAATTCTCTGTCATTTGATGAACCAAAAAATTTTTTACCGAAGCTTCCGAACATTCAAATCTCTTAAATATAAAATTAAAATATTTACTTATTACATTTAAATGGTATTTTTTAAATAATTTTCTAGTAATTTTTTAACTTGATACTTTATCCCATTTTTAAATGAAGAGCATAAAAAAAGAAATTAAAATAGATGACATAAACATAAATGTTTACAAATCAGGTATCAAAAGCAACAAAACTGATGTTCTTTGGATTGAATTACCAGTTGACTCATCAATTGCAGGAGTTTTTACAAAGTCTGAAACCTCAAGTGCAGCGGTAAAATATTGCAAAAAAAATTTAAGCCCAAATAGAGATAATAATACTGTAAAATCTATTCTAGTTAATTCTGGAAATGCTAATGCTTTTACTGGTAAAAAGGGTGAGAAAACTGTAAGTGAAATCATAAAATTTCTAAGTGACTTGCAAAATTGTAATCCAAAGGAAATTTTCACTGCCTCAACAGGTGTTATTGGTGAATTTTTAGATTCAGGAAAAATTATTAATAGTATAAAAAAAGATATGCCTTTCTCAAAAAACTCATGGTTAGAAGCTTCAAAAGCAATTATGACGACAGATACATTTCATAAAATTTCTAGCGCAAAATGTAAAATAGAAAATGAAGAAGTTAATATTATTGGTATTGCAAAAGGATCTGGAATGATTGCTCCAAATATGGCAACTATGTTAGCCTTTATTTTCACTGATGCAAATATATCATCTCAAGTTCTTCAAAAAATTTTATTATATCAAAATGAAAGAACTTTTAACTCTATTTCTGTTGATAGCGATACATCTACAAGTGATACAGTTTTATTAGTATCTACAAATAAAAAAAATAATAAATTTATTACTTCCTATAATGATCCTAAAGTACGTAAATTTGAAAATAAAGTTTATGAACTCATGTTGAGTCTAGCAAAGCAAATTGTTAGAGATGGAGAAGGGGCATCAAAATTCATAGAATTAAATATTTTAAATGCAAAATCATTTAAAGCTGCTAAAAAAATAGGAATGTCAATTGCTAACTCTCCTCTTGTTAAAACTGCAATTGCAGGTGAAGACGCAAATTGGGGTAGGATAATTATGGCCATAGGAAAGTCATATGAAAAAATTATTCCCAACAAAATTAAAATTTATTTTGGAAATCACTTAGTTACAAAAAATGGAATGAAATATTCAAACTACTCTGAAAGAATAATTTCTAAATACTTAAAAAAAGAAGAAATTCATATCACTATAGACTTATCAATGGGTAACAAAGATTGGAAAGTTTATACATGTGATTTTACCGAAAAATATATAAAGATAAATGCAGATTACAGAAGTTAAAAAAGTTATTGTAAGTTGTCTTGCTTTAGTAAATGATGATAATGAAATTTTATTTTGTAAACGCTCAGATAATTCTAAATTTTCAGGATGTTGGGAATTCCCAGGTGGAAAAATAAAAAAAAATGAGACGCCACAAGAAGGTCTAATACGTGAGATTAAAGAAGAAATTGGAGTTGATTTAAATAACAATTGTATTGCTCCTCTAACTTTTTCAACCCATAAATATGATGATTTTTCTTTCACAATTCTTTTATTTATTTCTAGAAAATGGAAGGAAAATCCATTGCCTAAAATTCACTCTGAAATAGTATGGTTACATCCTAAAGACATAAAAAATTATAAAATGCTTCCAACAAATAATTATCTTATTTCAAGTGTACAAGACTTACTTTTATAAGAATCACTCTTTCCAACATATTGCTGTAATTATTTCAAATGTTGAGTAAATTGTATGATCTTTATTATCATAATAATTTAATTTATACTGTTTCTCTAAAGTCGAAAAAAAAAATTTATTGGAAAAATATTTTCTTCTTTTTTTTAAAAAGTTTGACTCTCCCATACCTTTTAAATCTCTCATTAATTTCAATGTTGACTTATACTTTACTTTTATTAAATCAGTTTCAATTACTGTGTTTTTGAAACCTAAATTTAACAAAAAATTTCCTAATCCTTTAACATCAAACTGCATGTTAAATCTTGGGTAAACTCCATTAAAAACAATTTCATCAGTTTTTATTAATGTAGACTTTAACTCTCTTATAGTTTCTGAGCCAAATATGGAAAATAAAAAAACTCCCTTTTTTTTTAATATTTTATTAATATTATTAAAAAATATTTCATAATCATTTAAATTATTTAAATATAGACAAGAGAATACACCATCAAAACTATCATTTTTAAAGATCAAACTTTCTTCATCAACATTTATAAAATAATTGTTTGAAATTCTGTTTAACTTTATCATTTCAATAGAGTTATCAATTGAAATAATTTTTTTAATTTTTTTTAATTTTTTTAATTTTGCTGTAAGACCTCCATCATGGGAACCAATTTCTAAGACTCTATCAAAATCTTTATTGATATTTTGTATATTTTTCTTAATAACTTCAGAAGAATAAAGCTTTAAAAAGTTAAACTTATTATAATTTCGTGCAACTCTATTCCTGCTTAACATTATTATTTTTTTGTCATACATAAGTTAATCATTATTACTTAAAAATTTGTTTCTTTTCAAAAAAGTATCAATTTGCTATCATTCTAAGCGAATTATAAAAAGTAGCAAAACAGAATATTCTTTGCATAGTTTTAGAAAATTTTTGAAAATTTAGCAAAAATTAAAATGTCTAATGAAATTAAAGTATCATGTCTTCAATACACCTCATTACAAAATGAACATGAAACTCTCATAAAAATCGAAGATTTAATAAAAAAAGCAGTAAAAGAAAATTCAGATATAATTGCTTTGCCTGAATGCTCAACTTTTATATGTCCAAATAAAGAGAATACATTAAAGAATGCTAGTTTTGAGAGTGATAGTTTAACTTTAAATACTCTAAAAAAACTTGCTAATTTATATAAAGTAAATATCCTTGTCGGCTCTTTACAGACAAAAATATCCAAAACTAACAAACATGACTATTCTCTAGTGAACAGATCTTTTTTTATAAATTCAAAAGGAGTTGTTACAATTAAATATGATAAAATTCACTTATTTGATGTTAATCTATCGAAAAAAGAAAAATTTTTTGAGTCTGATACATATACACCCGGAGATAAAGCAGTTTTAGGAGAATTAAATTTTGGTGGAAAAAAAATTAAGCTTGGTTTAACAATATGTTACGACTTAAGGTTTCCAATTTTATACAGAGATTTAGCTAAGGAAGGAGCAGAAATAATATTTGTTCCCTCTGCTTTTTCAGAAACTACTGGTGAAGCTCACTGGCATTCATTATTAAAAGCAAGAGCTATAGAAAATAGCTGCTTTATAATTGCTCCAGCGCAAACTGGTAAACATTTTAAAGGAAGAAATTCCTTTGGTCATTCACTTATTGTTTCTCCTTGGGGAGAGGTTCTTGCTGATGCAAAAAAAAATGAAGGTCTAATCACTTCAAAAATTAACATTGATGAAGTACATGTCTGTAGAAAAAAAATTCCCAGTCTTAAAAATGAAAAAAAATACAAGTTAAATTTTTAAAATTCATGTAACTTTAAATATTTAGTTTCTTTTTGCTCTTTTATTTCAGTTTTATCTAATTTTAAGAGATCTACTAAAGTTTTTTCTAAAACATTAGAAAGTTCTGAAATAGCTTTATTATGATCTCGATGAGCTCCACCTAATGGCTCTTGGATGATTTCATCAATTACTTTAAATGCTTTCATATCTTGAGCAGTTAATTTAAGAGCTTTAGCTGCATCATTTGCCTTGTTGGCATCTCTCCAAAGAATTGATGCACAACCTTCTGGTGATATTACAGAATAAATAGCATGCTCATACATCAAAACTTTATTACTTACTGCCAAAGCTATTGCACCACCTGAACCACCCTCTCCAAGAATAGTAGCAATCATAGGTGTTTTAATTTCTAAACTTGTTTGAATACACTCAGCTATTGCTTGTGCCTGACCTCTCTCTTCAGCTCCTTTCCCTGGATAAGCTCCTGATGTATCTATGAAAGTTAAAATTGGTAAATTAAATTTATCTGCAAGTCTCATCAACCTAATCGCTTTCCTATAACCTTCGGGTCTTGCCATGCCAAAATTTCTGTAAATTCTGTCTTTAGTATCTTTCCCTTTATCTATTCCAATTAATACAACTGACTTACCTCTAAATAAACCAATTCCACCAGTGAGAGTATTGTCTTCAGCATAATTACGATCACCTGATAGCGGAACATAATCTTGAATTAATTTTGATAGAACATCTTGAAATTGAGGTCTTTCAGGATGCCTTGAAACCTGAACCTTTTGCCATGGATCCAGTTTTGAATAGGTGGTTATCAACTCATCACCAACTTTTTTTTGTAACTTACCTATTTCACTTGCAATATTTAAATCTGAATTAGACGATAAATGTCTAAGTTCTTCAATTTTACCTTCTAACTTAGCAATATTTTTTTCAAATGTTAAAAAATGTTTAAGCATTTTTTATATCCTCTTTTTTAAAAATATTATTAAGCGGGTGTGACTCTTTTACTAATCCTAGCAGACGATCTTGTCTAACTTGAGTATAAATCTCAGTCGTGCTTATATCAGCATGTCCAAGCATTTTTTGAAGTGAACGAAGATCTGCTCCTCTATTTAATAAATGAGTTGCAAATGAGTGTCTTATAGAATGAGGTGTCACTTTTTTATTATCTAAATCCAACTTATTTGCTAACATCTTTAAATCTTTAAATATAATTTGTCTAGAAACATTTTTTTTATTCTTATTGTCGGGGAAAAGAAAATCATTTTTTTTATCATTATTTCTTTTAATAAATTCAACCCACAATTTTATTACATTTATGGATCTGGACGTAAAAACAATTAAACGTTGAGTCCCACCTTTTCCTCTGATATAAAACTTGTCTTTAAGACTATTTGTACTTGAAATTTTTAAGTTTAATAATTCACTAATTCTGAGACCTGTAGAATATAAAATTTCCAAAATTACATGTAATCTAAAAAAAACTTTTCTCTCGTTAAGCTTTAATTTATTATTTTTATAATTTTTGTATGACTCACTTATCAAAAAATTAATCTCTTTTTCTGATAAAACATTGGGCAATAGTTTTTTGTTTCTCATACCAATTAAATTATATGTAGGATTAGAAATAATTATTTTTTCTGAATATAAAAAGTTAAAAAAACCCTTAATTACTGAAATTTTTCTATTAATTGAACTAATGGATTGTTGTTTGTTTTTTAGAAAGGAAAAGTATTTGGATAATTCTTGTTCATTAATCTCATTATATATTATTTTTCTTTTATAGAACCAATTAAGCATTAAAATTATGTCTTTTTCATAAGATTTAATAGTATTTTTTGCCAAACCATTTTCTAAATATTTAGAGGAAAGAAAGTTTTCAATTAATCCATTATTTTTATCAAAAATTTGACTCATTTTAAAAACACTAAACTGGCTAATTTTGATGAGAGTACCTCTAGCCTTAAATCTGATCCTAATTTTCCTAAGCCTATCTCACTCAAAGATTTTTCTATATTTTGCAAATTAGTCAATTCAAGATTTTTTAATTTTCGATCTTTTATTAAACGTGCAATTAACAAAATGGTTTTAACTTTTTGACCATTTTTTGATTTTTCTTGAATAGCTCTATTAATTAAAAAACTTTTATAGTTAATAGGACTTGACCAAATAGAATAACTATCAGTCTTATTATTATTAAAATCGAAACGCTCCATAAAATCAGTCCAATTTACATTAGGACTTTTCATTCCAGATGACTCAAGGTATGGAACCAAACCCCATGAATTATTTTCTGATATAAATTTTAAGTTCCAAGAACTACCTTTTGAAACTAACAGCATTTTAGCTATTTCATTTTCATAAAAAGTTTTTGGTTTATGTAGAATTTGCAAGTATTTAATTTTTTGATTTAAACTATTAGGTAAAGCCTTACCCTGAATTGAAATTAAACTTGGCAAATATAAATCTAAAGTTTGATTTAATCTACCTAGTTTATTTTCTATTTCTAAAACATCTAAAATATAATTTACCTTTTCAACATCATCATTTAATCCTATTGATGCCAACCATACATGGGCTCTATTTAGTCCATTTGCATTTTGATTTAATGCCGCAAGAGATTTTTCAGGTTCTGGTTTTTCGTAAACAACAGCTTGATAAATTTTTATCATTTGTTTTCTATCTATTCTCTTAAAACCTATTAACTTATCAAGTAAAAATGATCTAGCCTCTGAGTTTATATAAACTAACTCAATTAGGGCTTCAGTATATTCTGAATCAAACTCAGCTATCATATTTGCTGATATTGGGAATTTTAACATATCTAACATAATCACATGAAATGGTGTTAATTTAACTTTATTATTTTCAATGGTTTCCATATTGTTTTGATCTAAAATATTTATAAACAATTCCTTGAACAAAGGATCTATCAAATCCTCGGATACCATTACATCATGTATTAGGTTGGCTTCATCAAAATTTTCATTGATTAATAAACAGATTAAATTTGCTTTTCTCCAATAAGGTTCAGTATTCGATTTCAACATTTCAGAAACATAGTTACATGCTTCTTTGTCATTTTTCTTCATTAAATTTTTCTCAACCAACCATTTTTTCCATCGGTGCCATCTCTTTCCATTAGGTAACTGTGTTACTATTTGTTCTAATTCGTCACTTGCTCCAGATGAAGATAATTTTAGCAATTTTGTTTCAACAAATTTGACGATTTGATTGGGACTCCCAGATGGTGGGATCGATGCACTCGAATATAATTCTACTAAATAAGTTTGAAGATATTTGCTTGATACAACATCCGGTATATAATTTAAACTTTTAATTGCTTCTGCTGCTGTAAAATCATTCCATAAATTTAAACCAAACTTATCATTTAAATTTGTCTTGATTCCGAGTGAACCCAATGATGGTGAATTTAACTCACCTATTTTGACGGAAGAAACTTTTTTATCTAGAACTTCTTTTTTTTTAACTTTTGAACTTTTTAATTGAACGGAAGTTTTATTAGAAACATTTTTTTGTTTATTTATCTTCTCTGAATTTAACTCAATAGATTTATTTTGATTTGTAACATCAATATAATTGTCTTCATTAATTTTAGTTTGTGCAAAAGAGAATTTAATACCTGAAAAAAATATAATTATTAATAATATGTATTTCATTTGCACCAACTTTTCTTAATTAAACTCACTTCAAAACCTGACTGTTAACATCAATTTTTTTATTAACTACTTTTGTTGGCGCAGGGATATCCCAAGTGTAAATAAGTATAGTTAATACACCAATCAATGATACTAAGCTGAAAATTATATATTTAATCTTTTTCATAACAAAACATCATCTAAATATATATAAATTATGGCGAGTTTTTGTCATATTACTAAAATTATAGAATATTTACTGTTTTTTAAATAAAATTTTATATGATATAATCATTCTAGTTAAAAACTAATGAACAACTCAAAGAAAAGTCAGATAAATTCTATTAAACCCACAATTATATCTTTTATAGGTATGATGGGATCTGGTAAAACAAAAATGGGGAAAAGTCTATCTAAATATATTAACTATAACTTTTACGATATTGATGAAATCATAGAACAAAAATTTAAGATGACTATTACAAAAATTTTTCAAAAATTTGGTGAAAAAGTTTTTAGAGAAAAAGAAAGAATTATTATCAAAAATAAAATTCAAAACATTGTTTTAAATGATGAGTGCGCTGTAGTAAGTCTTGGAGGTGGAGGTTTTGAACATTATGATACTAGAAAATTATTGTTAAAAAAAACATTTGTAATTTGGCTGGATTGTCCAATAGATATTTTATTAAATAGATTAGGTGATGCCAAAACTAGACCAATGTTACAAGGTAATATAACACACAATTTAAATGATCTTTTGAAGAAAAGAAAAAAAAACTATAATGAAGCACACATGAAGTTTGATACTTCAACAAATTCATCAAAACAAATAATTATGAAAATAAAAGAACACTTTAATGTCTAAAACAATTTTTATTAGAGAAATTAATGGAAAGTTTGATTATCCAATAGTAATTGGTGAAAAAATTATTTTACAGAAAATAAAATTCGTTGAGAAAGAGATAAAAAATAAAAAGGTCATTATTATTTATGATGATTATTTTAATTTAAAAAAAAATAGTGTTTTGTATGATTTAAATCATTACATGTTGAAAATAGCGAATGACGTAAAACTAATTTCAATTAAAAGTAGAGATAAAAATAAAAACTTAAAAACTTTGCGTTTTTTAATAAATAAAATCCTAAAATTTAACATAGAGAGAAATTCAATTGTTATTACTTTCGGAGGCGGTGTAATAGGCGATATAGGTGGTTTCGTGTCCTCTATATTATTAAGAGGATTAAGTTATATTCAAATTCCTACAACTTTATTAGCACAAGTAGATAGTTCTGTTGGAGGCAAAACTGGAATAAATACTTCACGTGGGAAAAACTTGGTGGGTACTTTCCATCAACCTAAATGTGTAATTATTGATACTAAAATTCTAAAAACACTCCCTAAACGTGAACTCTATGCTGGATTTGCTGAAGTAATTAAATATTCTTTAATCATGGATAAAAATTTTTATAATTATTTGAATATCAATTATGACAAAATTCTCAATTTAAAAGAACCATACATAAAACATACTGTTTATAAATCATGTCAAATAAAATCTCAAATAGTTAGTAAAGATGAAAAAGAAAATGGAATTAGAGCTATACTAAATTTAGGACATACTTTTGCTCATGCTTTTGAATCTGAATTAAGTTATAAATCTGATCTTATACATGGAGAAGCAGTTGCTATCGGTATTTGTATGGCATTTAGACTTTCAAGTAAGTTAAATCTTTGTAAAAATTCTGAAGTTAAAAAAGTTGAAAATTTAATTTCAAAGTACAAGTTACCCACCACAATAAATGAAATAAAAACAATTTCATTCAAAAGAAAAAGTGTTTTTAAAAAACTTTTCTCTGATAAAAAAGTAAAAGATGGGAAATTAACTTTTATTTTATGTCAAAGTATTGGTAAGGCTATGATAAAAAATGATATTGATGAAAATACGATAATTAATTTTTTAAAAGAAGAAATAAATGAATGAAATATTAATTTTCCTTTCAATAATTATCTTTTTGATAATTTGTTCAGGATTCTTTTCAAGCTCAGAAACCGCTCTAACCGCAGTTTCTGAAGCAAGAATAAACGAACTTGTTACTCAAGGAAGTAAAAGAGCTAAATTAATTGAAAGAATTTTAAAAAATAGAGAGAAAATGATTAGTACTATTTTAATAGGCAATAATTTAGTAAATGTTGTTGCATCCGTTTATGCTACTAGTTTCGCTATAATGTATTTTGATAATGCTAAATTGGCTTTGGTAACGTTAATCTTAACTGTAATCTTAGTTGTTTTCGCCGAAGTAATTCCCAAGACTTATGCATTAAAAAATGCAGACCAAATTGCATTATCGGTTGCACCTATTATAAATTTGTTAATGATGATTTTAACTCCAGCAACATTATTTACTGAACAATTAGCAAGGATAGTTACTGGTCCAATTATAAATGATGAAGAGGCTAAAACTGAGGAACTTAAAGGAATGATCCGTCTTCACGCTGGTGAAAAAAGTAGAGCAATTGAAAGAGGTAAAATGATGTCAAGTATGTTAGACATGGAAGAAGTGTCTATCGAAGCAGTTATGACACATAGAGGTACAGTAACAATGATTGATGAAAAATCTTCTGCTAATGAAATACTCAAAGTAGCTGGTGACAGCCCGTTTACAAGAATACCTGTTTACTCTGGTACAAAAGATAATATCATTGGTATTTTGCATGCAAAAGAACTTTTCAGACATCTTCAAAGAAGCAGATTTGAAAATATTAATAAAATTAATTTAAGTGAAATTATGATTGAGCCGTATTTTGCCCCAGAAACAACATTAATCTTGGACCAATTAGAAGTTTTTAGAGGAAGAAAAGAGCATTTTGCAATTGTGGTAAATGAATATGGAGATTTTAGAGGCATTGTTACTTTAGAAGATATTCTTGAAGAAATTGTAGGTGATATTGATGATGAAACTGATATTGATGTAGAAGGTGTAAAGTCTCAACCAGATGGTTCTTTGATAGTAGAAGGTTCAGTAACTATAAGAGACTTGAACAGATCTCTTGGTTGGAATTTACCAGATGAAAAATATAATACAATAGCAGGTCTAGTTCTATTTGAGTCTAAGACCATACCTGATCCAGGACAAGAGTTTAGATTTTTTAATTTTAAATTTAGGATTTTGCAAAAAAAATCAAACTTTATTTCAAAACTTAGAATTTGGAATGAAACAGGAAGTATAAATGAAAAATAATAAACCATCTTTACTTCATCAAAGAACAATCAATCTTAATGGATTTTTGATTGATGACGATTTATATCAATTAGAAGCAGAATTATTGGATACAAAAAACTATGATGTACCTAATTATGATAGAGGTAATATAAATGCTGGAGATCCTATTCATAAAATGAAAATAGTCTTAACTGTTGACAAACAATTCTACATAAAAAAGGCTAAAGCTACTACTTTTTTTAGTCCATTTAAGGCCTGTAATAGTGCAAATAATAATTTTAAAATGCTAGAAGGTATTCAAATTAAACATGGATGGAGAAAAAATGTAAACGAGATTATAGGTAATGTTAATGGATGCACTCATATAAGAGAACTATTAAATTCTTTAGCCACTGTAGCCTTTCAAACCATTCATGGTCATAATTCAAAAAAAGATCGGGATGATAAGAAAGAAAATAAATCTAGAAAATATCAAAAAAATAATAAAGAACAAAATTCAAAAAAACCAAGTTTACTGTCTAGTTGCTTTGCCTTTAGACCAAATAGTGAAGTTGTCAAAAGATTATGGCCAGAATGGTATAAAGAATAACTATTTTTGCTCTTTGGTGGTTAATAATTGGTAAGTAACTGAGTGCAAGTCAACTTTAAATTCTTTTGCAAGTAGATTGTTTAAATGTTTTTGTCTTCCTAATCTAGAAACATCTTCAAAATCATCTGAAACGATCAAAATTTTAAAATGTGTTTCAACTCCCTCCTTAAATCCTTGATGTCCTCTGTGACTTTCAGATACGTCTAAAACTTCCAAAAGTTTACAATTGATATTTTCGTTAATTATTTTTTCAATTTTTAATTTTCTTTTCATTTAAAATTCTTATAGTTTTAAAGATTATATCTAACTGAATTAAAAATGTTAACCTTAAATTATAGTTTTCATGTCAAAAAAAAATAATAAATTATATAGAATATGTGATGCATTGGGTTGTGAATTAGAGGGCATATACCCCGCCCCTAAATCACGTGAAAAACTAAATGAGTATTGTTTTTTCTGTTTGGAACATATAAGAGAATATAATAAGTCTTGGAATTATTTTGAAGGATTAAATGAAGTTCAATTTGAACGTGAAATAAGAAAAGCTACTACTTGGGACAGACCATCATGGAAATTTGGTACAAAAAGAATTAATGATGACTATAAATTTATATTTGATATGTTTCAAAAAGATAGACAAGAGAAAAAAAAACCAATTGACAAAGAATTATTGGATTCATGGAAAATATTAGACTTGAAACCCGAAAGTACTATTAAAGATGTCAAAAAAAAATATAAAACTCTAGCAAAAAAATGGCATCCTGATACAACTTTGAATTTGAATAAGGACAACAAAAAAAATAATGAGACCTTTGTTCTTATTACAAAAGCATATGAAAAAATTATTAAATCATTAACAGAAAAAACAATTTAACTTAATAAAAAGATCTAATTGGAGATAATTATGAACAAAATGGAACTTTCAAAAGATTTAGATAATCAGGAGAATAACTTTCCCAAAACTCCTGACAAAAAATTAGATACAAAAAAACTATTTGGATTTTCAACACAAATGGAAATTTTTGGATTTAACGAAAATACTAAATTTGTTCCTGAAATTGACGATTCTTATGTCTTTGATGAAACTACTACAAAAGCTATACTGGCTGGTTTTTGCTATAATAGAAGGGTAATGATACAGGGTTATCATGGAACAGGGAAATCTACTCATATTGAACAAGTTGCTGCAAGACTTAATTGGCCATGTATAAGAATTAATTTAGATAGTCATATTAGTAGATTAGATTTAGTTGGTAAAGATGCAATAGTACTAAAAGATGGAAAACAGATAACTGTTTTTAAGGAAGGAATCTTGCCTTGGGCACTACAAAATCCAGTCGCTTTAGTTTTTGACGAGTATGACGCTGGTAGAGCTGATGTTATGTTTGTTATACAAAGAGTTTTAGAAGTAAGTGGAAAATTAACTCTACTAGATAATAATAAAGTTATAAATCCACATCCTAATTTTAGATTGTTTGCGACAGCAAATACAGTTGGACTAGGTGATACAAGTGGACTTTATCATGGTACACAACAAATAAATCAAGGGCAGATGGATAGGTGGTCTATTGTATCAGCATTAAATTATTTACCTAACGAAGTAGAGGTTAACATTGTACTTTCAAAAGTTCCCAATTTTAAACATCCCAGTAAAAAAGAAACTATTGAGAAAATGGTATCGCTTGCAGAGTTAACAAGAAATGGTTTTATTTCTGGTGATTTGTCAACTGTAATGTCACCTAGGACTGTTATCACTTGGGCAGAAAATACTAATATTGTTGAAGATTTAGATTTAGCATTCAAACTAACATTTTTTAATAAATGTGATGAAATGGAAAGACCAATTGTATCTGAATATTATCAAAGATGCTTTGGACGGGAATTAATTAAAAACGTAATTATTTCGAATGATTAATTATAAATGAAAAAAGAAAGTAAAATATCAGAATTTCAAAATGCTACAGCATCTACACTTAAGGCTATTGCTTTTAACAATATCAATGAAAGAGAAATAAGTTTTTTAGGTGAGAACAACACATTTAATTCAAATGAAATAAAATTAAAAAAAATATCAGATAATTTAGATAAAGATACAATTGCCAAAACCAGAGGAGAATCTGATAAAATTGCCATTAAACTCAAGTACCATGATATTCAACTACATTCTAGGTTAAAACCAACTTCTGATTTAGCATCAGAAATTTTTAATTTTGCGGAAGAAACAAGAATAGAAACTCTCGGAGTTAATAAATATTCTGGAATTAAAAAAAACTTAAACGATTTAATCGAGGATAAATTTAAAACTAATTTAATAACTCCTCCAGGAGGAGATGATAAAACTTCATTTTTGAACGCTTTGCATTTATATTTAAGAGAACAACTTTCAGGATCCAAACCCCCTTCTAATTCTTCAAAGGTTATGAGACTTTGGAACACTTGGTTAGAAAAAAGAATTGGTAAAATCATCCCAGAATTAAAGCAAACTTATCAAGATCAAGAAAATTTTGCAAAAAAAACTCAAGATTTACTTCATGCTCTTAGGTCAGAAATTGGGGATATTGAGAATAATGAAGGTAATCAAGATAGCGAAAATTCAGAAAATTCTGAAGATAATTCTGAATCCGAGGAGCAAGATAATTCATCTCAAAGTGATGCTGAAGAGGATGAGGGAGATAGTACAGAAACTGGTATGGAAGAAAGCGCAGATAGTAGTGAAGTTGATAGTGATGTGATAGATGCAGACAGTGACACTGATATGGGGGATGGTGATGATGAAATTGAATCAAGTCCTTTTACAGGCAAAAACTTTTTTGAAAAAAATTTAAATAAATACAAAGTTTATACAAATTTATATGATGAGATTATAAATGCTACAGATTTATGTGATAGTGATGAGCTGTTTCGATTAAGAAAATCTCTAGATAAACAACTGGAAACTCTTCAAGGTGCTGTGTCAAGACTTGCTAACAAACTTCAGCGGAAACTTCAAGCTAGACAAAATAGAACATGGGAATTTGATCTTGAAGAAGGAATGCTAGATGCAGCTAAATTAGCCAGAGTTGTTACACAACCTTTATCTCCCTTATCTTATAAAATTGAAAAAGAGATGAATTTTAGAGATACAATTGTAACCTTATTAATTGATAACTCAGGTTCTATGCGTGGAAGACCAATTACTATAGCCGCTATTACTGCTGATATTTTAGCGAGAACTCTAGAAAGGTGTGGTGTAAAGGTTGAAATTTTAGGTTTTACAACAAAGGCTTGGAAAGGTGGACAATCCAGAGAAAAATGGATTGAAGAGGGTAAGCAAACAAATCCCGGACGCCTAAATGACCTAAGACATATTATATATAAGTCAGCTGATGCACCTTGGAGAAGATCAAAGAATTCTCTTGGATTAATGTTAAGAGAAGGAATATTAAAAGAAAATATTGATGGTGAGTCTTTAATCTGGGCTCATGAAAGATTACTTAATAGGTTTGAAGAAAGAAAAATTTTGATGGTGATAAGTGATGGAGCACCTGTTGATGACACAACTTTGTCTGCCAACAGTGGAAACTATTTAGAGCAACATTTAAAAAGTGTAATATCATATATAGAAAATAAATCTAATATTGAGCTTATAGCAATAGGCATCGGACATGATGTGACAAGATATTATAAAAAAGCTGTTACTCTGACAGACGCTGAACATTTAGCAGGAGCTGTAACTGAACAACTAGCAGATTTATTTGATGAAAATCTATGATTTACTTATTTTGAGTTTTGACAATTGAGCGCTTTATTTTTAGAGCTTCAGGTGCCAAATTTCTATTACTGGTATTAAGCAAATAACTATCTATACCGCCGTTTTTTTCAACTGATTTCATTGTTCTAACAGATATTTTTAAATTAAAAAACTTATCTAAGTTTTTACTATATAACTTAACATTTTGAAGATTAGGTAAAAATTTTCTCTTAGTTCTATTATTAGCATGACTAACATTATTTCCAGTCATAGCTTTTTTACCACTTATTTGGCACATTTTTGACATATTAAAATTCCTTTACGATTTTATAATTCAACCTCAATGATAGGTCAAGAAAAACTAAAGTCTTAAATAATTTTCATTAAAATCCTTTTTTTGCAATTAATATTGCTTCCTCAAAAGAGTTGGCAATACCTCTAATTTTATCTAAATTTTTTATATTATCTCTGACTAAATACGTTTTAAGTTCATTTAATATACTTTTTGATATTATTGGACCTTTATAAGCAAGGGATGTATACAATTGGATTAAGTGGGCACCCGATAATATCTTTACATACGCTGAGAAACCGTCAAGAACACCTCCAGTTGCAATAAGAAATATATTTGCTTTAAATTTTTTCTTCATTCTATTAGCTTCTATTAGCAATTCTGTAGATTTGCTAAATAAAGGAGACCCTGATAAACCTCCTATTTCTTTTTTTTTATCAGACTTAAGAGTTCTTGGCCTATTAATTGTTGTATTTGAAATAATTAGGCCTGAGATATTTTCATTTATGCATAGTTTGATAATATTACTCATAAGATTAGTTTCAATATCAGGAGAAATTTTTATAAAAACTGGTTTTTTTAAAAGATTACAATTATTTTGCAATAGACCGTCATTTACAGAATTAATTACATGTTTCAGAAATTTAATTGACTGTAATCTTCTGAGACCAACTGTGTTAGGAGATGAAACATTTATAGTAATATAATCAGCATAAGATCCTAACTCGTAAGCAAGCAATTTATAGTCTTCAATCCTATCTAAGGAATTTTTATTTGGACCAATATTTATGCCTATTAAAAATGATTTATTTCTCGTGACATTATTTTTATATTTCTTCAATCTTTCTTTTATTTTTATCATTCCTTCGTTATTGAAACCATTCCTATTAATTATAGCTTTATCTTCTTTTAAACGAAAAATTCTTGGTTTTCTATTGCCGTATTGTGGCAATGGTGTAACAGTTCCAATCTCTGAAAATCCAAAACCTAAATCTGATATTTCTTTTATAATCAATGCATTTTTATCAAATCCAGCTGCTAAACCAATTGGGTTATTGAAAAGTAAATTTTTCACTTTTACAGGTAAATTTTCATTCTTTATTTTAGGATAGACACCTAGTTTTAGAAAAAGAATTGCCAGATTATGAGCAAATTCTGGGTCAACAAAATTAGACAATTTAGGTATATTTTTCCAAATCATCTTTTGACTTTAAATATCAGACTACCCTCTAATACTTTATTTAAAAGAGATATAGTAGATTTTATACCGAATAATTTAATAAAACCACCCATTCTAGGTCCGTTTGACTGTCCAAGTGCTGTTTCATAAAGCCCTACAAACCAATCTTTAAGATTTTCATATTTTAATTCTTTACCAATAGAGAAAATCTTATTTTGTATTTCTTCTGAACTAATATCATCTTTAGAATTTTCTAAAAATTCAATTAACATTTTGATTCCTTTTTTTTCTATTTCTTTAGGTTTTCTGTATTTTTTATTTGGTAAAACTCTCTCATTAAAAAAATTTAAAGCTAACTTTACTAATTCATCAAACTCCGAGTTCTCTCCCTTATTTATTTCTGGAACATAATTTGATATATATTCCCAAAGTATATTTTCATTTTTTGCATGACAAACGGAAGCAAGATTTAAAAGTAAATTAAATGATACTGGAAATACTTCACGTAGTGGTTTTCCATTATGTATATGCCAGCATGGATTATCCATTTTTTTCATTTCTTCTTGATTATGATAATTTTTCAAGTGAGAAAAATATTCATCAATTGATTTTGGTATAACATCAAAAAATAATCTTTTTGCTCTTTTCGGATTACTATACATGAATAAAGATAAAGATTCTTGCGTCCCATATCTTAGCCATTCTTCTATAGAAAGTCCGTTACCTTTAGATTTTGAAATTTTTTCTCCATTACCATCTAAAAATAGTTCATATGAAAATCCAGTAGGCGGAACACCACCTAAAATATTTAAAATTTTGCTAGATAAAATTACACTCTCAGATAGATCTTTGCCAGACATTTCATAATCAACGCCTAAAGCATACCATCTCATAGCCCAATCACATTTCCATTGTAACTTACAATTTCCACTAAGAATAGATACCGTTATTAGTTCATTAGAACCTTCTGATAAATAAGTTATAGTTTGATCTTCAACATTTGTTTCAATTACTTTTACCTGAAGCACCTTACCCGTTTTTGGACATAAAGGTAAAAAAGGACTATAGTTAGACTGTCTTTCTTGACCTAAAGTTGGCAGAATTACTTTTATAATTTTATCATAGTGAATCAATACCTTTTTAAGTGCAAAGTCAAACTTTCCTGATTTATAATATTCGGTGGATGATACAAATTCATAATCAAAATTAAACTTGTCTAGAAACTCAATCAGTCTTGCATTATTGTGCGAGCCAAAGCTTTCATATTTTTCAAAAGGATCAGGAACCGATGTTAGAGGTTTATCAATATATTTTTCCAACATTAGTTTATTAGGAACATTTTCAGGCACTTTTCGAAAACCATCCATATCATCTGAAAAACATATTAACTTGGTTTTTTTACCCGTGAGATAATTAAAGGCATTTTGTACCATGGCTGTTCTTGCCACTTCTCCAAAAGTTCCAATATGTGGTAATCCAGATGGACCATAACCAGTTTCAAAAAGAACTGGTTTTTCATTTATATCCCCTATAGATGGATTTAATTTAGTAATACGATCCCGTAATTTTTTTGCCTCAACAAATGGCCATGAATTTGATTGTTCTGCAATATACTTCATTTGTGAATCAATTGTCATAAATATTTGCACCTTTACTATTAATTGCTAACTGAGAAATTAATTCTAATCAACAAAAACAAAAAAAACACCTTCTCAAGTTAATGAAAAGGTGTTTTGTCATACAAATAAATATTAAACTATTTGGTTACATCATGCCTGGCATTCCGCCCATGCCACCCATGCCACCCATGCCACCCATGTCTGGCATGCCACCTGGAGCTCCACCTCCAGTTTGTGGTTCAGGTTTTTCTGCAATCATAGCTTCAGTTGTTATTAATAGTCCAGCAACAGATGCAGCATTTTGAAGTGCAGATCTTACAACCTTAGTAGGATCGATTACACCATCCTTGACTAAATCACCAAACTTTCCAGTCTGTGCATTGTAACCAAAGTTAGCATCATCAGATTCTTCTAATTTACCAACAATAACTGCACCATCTTGACCAGCGTTATCAGCAATTTGCTTAGCAGGAGCTTTCAGAGCTTTTTTTACAATTTCGACACCCACATTTTGATCTTCATTGGCACCTGAGACTTTTTCAAGAGCTTTAATAGCCTTGATGTATACGACACCACCACCTGGAACAATACCTTCTTCAACAGCAGCGCGTGTGGCGTGCATTGCGTCATCAACCCTATCTTTTCTTTCCTTTACTTCAACCTCAGTTGCACCTCCAACTTTGATTACCGCAACACCTCCAGCAAGTTTGGCTAGACGTTCTTGAAGTTTTTCTTTATCATAATCAGAGTCAGTTTCATCGATTTGAGCTCTAATCTGACTACATCTAGAATTAATGTCGTCTTTTGAACCCGCTCCATCAATAATAGTGGTTTCTTCTTTGGTGATTTCAATTCTTTTTGCTGTTCCTAACATCTCTAATGTAACGTTATCCATCTTAATACCTAAGTCTTCAGAAATAAGTTCACCTTTAGTTAAGATTGCAATATCTTCAAGCATAGCTTTTCTTCTGTCACCAAAACCAGGGGCTTTAACAGCTGCAATTTTTAATCCACCTCTCAGTTTATTTACAACTAATGTAGCTAATGCTTCACCTTCAACGTCCTCAGCAATTATGAGAAGTGGTTTGCCAGATTGAACTACTTTTTCCAGCAAAGGAACCATTTCTTGAAGGTTAGATAGTTTCTTTTCATGAAGTAAAATATAACAATCCTCTAAAACTGTTTTCATTTTATCAGCATCAGTTATGAAATACGGTGATAGATAACCTCTGTCAAATTGCATTCCTTCAACAACATCTAGTTCAGTTTCCAAACTTTTAGCTTCTTCAACAGTTATCACACCTTCGTTGCCCACTTTTTCCATAGCTTTGGCAATCATATCACCGATTTCTTTTTCACCATTAGCAGAAATAGTGCCGACTTGAGCAACTTCTTCGTTTGTATTAATCTTACTAGCTCTGCCTTCTAAATCAGAAACTACTGCATTAGTAGCAAGATCGATACCTCTTTTAAGGTCCATTGGGTTTCTTCCTGCAGCAACTGCTTTTGAACCTTCAGTCGCAATTGCTTGTGCCAAAACTGTAGCAGTAGTTGTACCATCACCAGCAACATCATTTGCTTTTGAGGCAACTTCTCTGACCATTTGAGCTCCCATATTCTGGAATTTATCTTTTAAATCAATTTCTTTTGCAACGGTAACCCCATCTTTAGAAATTCTCGGTGCTCCAAAGGATTTGTCCATAACAACGTTTCTACCTTTAGGGCCTAAAGTAACTTTTACGGCTTCGGCTAACACGTTAATGCCTTCCAGCATTTTTTGTCTAGCATCACCGCCAAATTTGACATCTTTCGCAGCCATTTTTTTTCCTTTCACAAATTAGTTTAGAGAATTTACTGTAAAATTCCCATTATATCGCTTTCTTTCATGATCAATAGGTCTTTTCCATCAATCTTGACTTCTGTACCTGACCATTTACCAAATAAAACAGTATCCCCCTCTTTAACGTCTAAGGGTTGTATTTTACCATTATCATCCCTAGCACCACTACCTGCTGCAACGATTTTGCCTTGCATTGGTTTCTCTTGAGCTGAATCTGGGATAATAATTCCGCCAGCTGTTTTTTCGTCTGAATCAAGACGTTCAACAACTACTCTATCGTGAAGCGGTCTAAACTTCATTCCAATCTCCTTAATTACATTGTTAAATGTACAAAATATGCACAATGAATAAGTAATCAAAAAATAAAAAGTTTCAAGTTTTTTAAAAAAAAAAATTCATATTTACTTTTCGTAAAAATTTCATATTTACTAAAAATAAAACTTTAAAGGTTTAACTACTATACTGAGTGCAATATGTTATTAGAGCAAAAAAATAATTCATCAATAATTCTATGGCTTGGCATAGTCCTAATTGCTGTTATCCTAATGGTATTTATTGGTGGTGTGACAAGGCTTACGGACTCAGGTCTTTCTATGGTTGAGTGGAAACCAATCTTGGGCTTTTTCCCTCCGTTGAGTCATGAGGAATGGTTGAGAGTATTTGAACTGTATAAAAATACACCAGAATATAAATATTACAATAAAGGTATGGAGTTAGATGAGTTTAAAATAATATTCTTTTGGGAGTACTTTCATAGATTTTGGGGAAGAATTATTGGACTAATTTTCATTATTCCATTTTTATATTTCATAATAAAAAAAAGACTTTCACAAAAAAATATTATTTCATTAACTCTCATTCTGACCCTAGGAACTTTTCAAGCTGTAATAGGTTGGTGGATGGTCAAATCTGGATTAATTAACAAACCTGATGTTTCTCAGTATAGGTTAGCAATCCATTTATCGAACGCTTTCGTTATTATGTCTCTACTTTTGTGGTTGATTCTTGATTTATATGAGGGAGAGTCAAAAATTAAGTTCAATTTAACTTTTTTTACTTTGATTTTAGTAAGTGTAACTATTATAGCTGGATCTTTTGTTGCTGGGATGGATGCTGGCTTAATGTATAATACTTACCCGCTCATGAATGAAAAGATTCTACCTGACCAATATTTAACTTTAGGTTATTTGGATCCCTTTGAAAACCCTGGTTCAGCTCAATTTCACCATAGACATCTTGGTCTTCTTTGCCTAATATTGTCTATTTTTTTCTATTTTAAAAATTATAATAAAAAAGAAATTAGAATTAGAATTAATGTTTTGTTAATTTTAATTTTAGCTCAATTTTTTCTTGGGATTTTTATATTATTGAATTATGTACCAATAATATTTGCTAGCTTACATCAAGTTGGGGCCATGATGATATTTTTAATTTTCATTTCAATTATACATAAAGAAAACATTTATAATTAGTTATTATTTAATTTTATGTCTAATTTAAGACCTAACTCATTTAATTGATTTTTATCTATGGTTGATGGTGCTCCCATCATTATATCTTCAGCTTTACCTGTCATAGGAAACAAAATAACTTCTCTAATATTCGGCTCTTCTGCTAACAACATAACTATTCTATCAATGCCAGGAGCAATTCCGCCATGGGGAGGTGCCCCATATGAAAAAGCGTTGATTAAACCAGGAAATTTATTATTTACATCATCTTTTCCATAACCAGCAATACTAAAGGCTCTGTACATTATTTCAGGCACATGATTTCTAATAGCTCCGGATGATAACTCTATGCCATTACAAACCAAATCATATTGAAAAGCTAAAATATCAAGTGGATTTTTTTCCTCTAGAGCTTTTAATCCACCTTGAGGCATAGAAAATGGATTATGGGAAAATTCAACTTTATTAGTTTGTTCATTAATTTCGTACATAGGATAATCAACAATCCAACAAAATTTAAATACATTTTTGTCAATCATATTCATCTCTTCTGCAATCTTTAATCTTGCTTTACCAGCTAGATCTGCAGCGGTATTCTCTTTTGAACAACAAAAAAACAATGCATCACCTTCATTTAAATTAAATCTATTCTGTAACTCAGAGGATTTCTTAGAACCTAAGGCCTTAGCTATCGGCCCTTTGGCCTCTCCATCACCATAGATAATGTAACCCATACCAGGAGATCCTTGGGACTGTGCCCATGAATTCATTTTATCAGCAATAGCTCTGGAACCACATTTTTTTCCCGGGATAGCTCTGACAATTGAACCAGAATTAATACTGTTAGCAAAAATCTTGAAATCAGAACCTTTGAACACATCAGTTACATCTTGAATTTCTATATCAAATCTTAAATCTGGTTTATCAGTACCATATTTGATCATTGCGTCCTTAAAACTTATCTTTTCAAAATCTTTATCAACTTGTTTGTTACTAAATTTAGTAAATACCTCGTAAATTACTGGTTGTGTCGCGTTAAAAACATCTTCTTGCTCTACAAAGGCCATTTCTAGATCTAGTTGATAAAATTCACCGGGAGATCTATCAGCTCTACTATCTTCATCCCTAAAACAAGGCGCTATCTGAAAATATTTGTCAAATCCAGAAACCATTATTAATTGTTTAAATTGCTGAGGTGCTTGCGGTAAAGCATAAAATTTGCCTTTATTAATTCTAGACGGAACCAGAAAATCCCTTGCTCCTTCTGGGCTTGATGCTGTCAAAATGGGTGTTTGAAATTCTATAAAATCTTGTTCAATCATTTTTTCTCTTATTGTTTGAATAATCTTTGCCCTCAGAACAATATTCTGATGAGGTCTGGATCTTCTCAAATCCAAAAATCTATATTTAAGTCTAGTTTCTTCACCATAATCTTCATCAGAATTTACTTGAAGAGGAAGTGAAGTTGAGTTAGATAAAATTTCAAACTTATCTACTTTAACTTCTACATCACCAGTAGGTAAATTTTTATTTATTGTGTCTTCAGACCTTTTTAACACCTCTCCAGAAATCGATATTACACTCTCAAGTGACAAACTTTCAAACGTTTTAAAAAAATTACTTGTACTGTCAACAACTATCTGTGAGATACCATAATGATCTCTGAGATCAACAAAGATTAATTGTCCATGATCCCTCTTTCTATGAACCCAACCAGATAATTTAATCTTTTCACCAACATTTGACATTCTAATTTGGTTACAATTGTGAGTTCTATATTTATTCATAATTTACCTGTTTCATCTTACTCTTAAAGATATTTTTGCTAATTTCAATTTTTTTTGACTAAATTATAATTAATAAGTTTAATTAATACCTCCATTTTACAAAAAACTTATTACCTAAGAATATTATTAATAACATTATTAATGGCAAAGTCATTTGCAAAACAGTTGAAACCCCCAAATCTTTTCTGTTAGCACTAAATGATAGATTTACTATTTCGATTGATAAAGTAGAAATTTGGTTATCACCAATGAAATAAACTGGTGCATAAAGTGCAATCGAAATTATAAACCCAATACCTAGAGCTAAAAAAATTGCTTTAATGATTAAAGTGATTTTGATATAGAAAAATATATTTAAATTTGATTTTTGAAACATTTTGGCATTATTAATAAAGTTTTTATTAATTCCCCTATAAGCTGGCATCAATATTAAATACGAATAAGGGATAACATATAAACTTTCCACCCATATCAGACCCCATATATTTCCGCTTAGATTATTTTGTATGAATAAAGCGTTAATTCCTAGTAAAAAAGAAAGTTCTGGGATTAATATTGGTATAAAAAATATGAACTCAAAGATCTGTGATTTAAAATTTATTTGTTCTGTAACTTCTAACCAGATCAAAATCAATCCACAACTCAATAAAGAAACAATCATGGCTATAAAGATCGTATTAAACAAAGAATTATAAAAATATTGAAAAAAATGTAGATAATTTTCTGTTGTGAATTCTGAGGGTATTAAATCTGGGAAATGCCAAGTTTTAGAAATTGACCATAAAAATGAAAGAAAAATACATAAAAATGATATTAGTAAAAGTTTTATTGAAACTAAATATAAAAGTTTTTCAAAAAACTTGTTTAATATGGGAAATATTTTTAGATAATGAACATACAGATATCTCTGTTTACAAAAGTACTCAATTAAAAACCAAAATATAATAATAAATAAAATTAATAAAAATTGAAAAATTGATAAGCATGATGCAATTGCCAAATTATTTAAATCAGGTGTTTGGAACAGATCTATAATTCTAATTGAAATAGTAGAAGGGGTAGATGGAGCTAGTATGAATGCCATATCAATAACAGATGCCGAATAAATAATAACTATTATGATACAAACTCTCAATCTCACGTAAACTTGAGGAAAAATGAAAAACAACCAGGAATTAATTTTAATGTCATGAAAAGTTCTTCCTATATTGGCGAAGTCTCTCCCCGGAAACTGAGAAAGTGCATTTATTGACATTAACAAAAAAAATGGTGTTTCCTTTAATATTAATCCTAAAATTAGAAAAATACCAAAATCATCAGGGAATAGATTTGTATTCTGTGGTCTATTGTAATCTAAAATATAAGAGTGATACAATCTAAAAACTATTCCACTCGATGAAAATAAATATGAAAGCCCAACAGCCATTATTACATGAGGAAAAGCAATTAATGGAGCGATTATTTTGAAAATATATTTGTAAAATTTCGTGTCATAGAGTTTTGACAAAATTATTTGGGATAATATTAGAGAAATAAGAGTTGATACAAAACCAACAATAAAAGTTAAATATATAGATTTTTTTATACCAGGGATTTCAAAAATTTTTTTAAAAAATATTATATTTAAGTCATTTGAAACATTAGGAAAATAACCTAAGCTTGATGAAATAACGCTTGCTATTCCAAAAAATACCGGACATAAGACTAAGAATATAATTATTGCTAAAGTTGAAATGAAAAAATAATAATTAATTTTTCCGATCATTTTAATTTATTGTACCGTATCTTTTCATCCACTGTTTTTCTATTTCCTTAACCCAAGATGGATGCGGTTCTGCTAACTTTTTATCTAAGTCCTTAAATGAAATTGTAGCAGGACCTTTTGATAATTTTTCAAATTTATTTTTCCATTTTTTGGGTAGTTTCTTGTAATTTAAAACTGTTGGATCACCCCATACGCTTTGTAGATTTTTTCTGAGTTGGGCTTCTGGTGAGATCATAAAATTTATAACTAATTTTGCTGCAGATGGATTAGAGGAATTATATGGTATAGTCAAATAATGAACATTTGATAAAGATCCTATATCAGGAACATAACTTTTTGTAGATTTTGGTAGATTTCCCTTTATCACCTCATTAGAAGGAAATGAAACATTAAATGCCATTGAAATATCAATTTCATCATCACCTAACAATTGAGACATAGATAAATAGTTTTTTGGGTAAAATTTTCCTCTTTTCCATAAATTTGGTGTTACGTCATCAAGCCACTCCCATAACTTAGCAAGTATAAAACTATGTCTTTTGAAATTAAACTTTTCTTGCAATATGCTTTTATTTTCAGTTAATTCTGATAAAACTTGTTTTAAAAAACTAGTTCCCACAAAATCCGGCGGTTGAGGAAAAGTTATTCTACCTTTATTATCTAAAATATATTTTTTGAACTGGAAAACATTTTTTGGAGGTTTTAATAATTTTTCAGAGTCAAAAAAGAAAATTAACTGTGACAAACCCCAGGGCATTTCTCTGCCTTCATTGTAAACTCCAAAATCATACATTAAACTAGAACTTTCACTTAAATTTATTAATTTTGAATTTGGTAATTTAAAAATCCAATTTTTGTCATACAGTAAATTGCTACTTAACATCGATGAAAAGTTTTCTCCATTAATCCAAATTATGTCAATCGATCCATTCTCATTTTTACCAGATATTTTTTCATATAAAACTTTTTTAACTGCTTGCGCAGTATCTTTAATCTTAATATGATTTAAAGTTATATTATATTTACTTTCAACTTTCTTGCTGACCCACTTAATGTAATTGTTAATATTACTTGAACCACCCCAGGCATGAAAATTTACACTTTTATTCATACCTGAATGAATAACTTTAGACCAATCATCATTATTTGTTTTCGTCTCAGCTTTTGAAATCAAAAATAGAGAAAAAATAAAAATTAAAAAAAATTTAAAGCTTTTCAAATCTAACCTGTTTTATTTTTTATTAAATGTTATATAACAAATATAATATACTTTTTTAAAAATTTATGAACGCTTTTCTAATTTTAATTGATCAAATAATAGCAATATATTTATATACTTTAATTGCATATGTTATTCTGACTTTACTAATACAATTCGAATTAGTTAATAGATATAACAAAATTGTTGATACTATACTCAGAACATTGATAGGAATTCATGAACCTCTTTTAATACAGATAAGAAAAGTTGTTCCTTTTATTGGTGGAATGGACTTCTCTCCTGTAATAGTAATATTACTACTATCATTTTTCAGAAATCTTATCACAATTGATTTTGCGGGAATTTAAGTGATACTTAATAAAAACAATGAATCAAAAATAATTAACGGTAAGAATTATTCCAAAGATTTTTTAATACATGTTTCTAATTTAGCTTTTAAATTTGAAAATTTGTTAAATAGAAAACCTTGTCTTGCTGTCATATTAATCGGAGATGATAATGCAAGTAAAGTATATGTTAAAAACAAAATTTTAACTGCAAAAGATACTAATATAAAATCTATTGAAATTTTGTTATCTAATAATACATCAGAAATTAATCTACTTAATGAAATTAATAAATTAAATAATGATGATAGAATTGACGGTATTTTAGTTCAATTGCCTTTACCAGATCATATACAAGTCAAAAAAGTTGTAAATTCTATTTCACCAAAAAAAGATGTTGATGGTTTTCATCCACAAAATTTTGGTAACTTAATTCTTGGAAATGAGACCGTTGTACCATGTACACCTCTAGGGTGTTGGTACATGTTAAAAAAAGAATTAAATGATTTAACTGGTTACCATGCTGTAGTAATTGGAAGATCTAATATAGTTGGAAAGCCTATGCAGTCACTTTTAATAAAGGAAAATTGTACAGTCACCGTCGCCCATTCTAAGACTAGAGGATTGGCAGAAATTTCAAATAAAGCAGATATTCTTATTGCTGCAATTGGGAGACCAGAATTCATTACTAGTGAATTTATTAATTCAAATTCTGTGATAATTGATGTAGGAATAAATCGTGTAAACAAAAAACTTGTTGGTGATGTAAGGTTTCAAGATGGATTAAAAATTGCAAAAAAAATTACTCCTGTACCTGGAGGTGTTGGTCCAATGACAATTGCGTGTCTAATGTATAATACTGTTAAGTTAGCTTATAGAAGAAATAATCAAATGTTTAATGAGATTTTATTATAATGATAAATTTTCCAAATATAATTCTATTTTTGTCTATGGTTATTGTAATCATAATTTTAGCATGGGGTTTAATTACTATGGCGAGAGGTGGAGAATATAATAAATCAAACAGTAATTTAATTATGAGATACAGAATAGTATTTCAAGCTATTGCAATAATCATATTTGTAACTATTCTTATGATAAAAAGATCTAATTATGGTTAAGATCAACAAAATTTATACAAAAACTGGTGATGACGGAACAACTGGTCTAACGGACGGTAGTAGAGTAAAAAAATATGATTTAAGACCAGAAGCCTATGGAACAGTTGATGAATTAAATTCTATATTGGGTATGATTGTTAGTTTGTATGAGGATAAGATACGAAAAGAAAAGTCAGATGATGAGATATTAAATTTATTAAAACGGATCCAGAATGACTTATTTGATTTAGGTGCAGATTTATCGAAACCATTTTCAACTAAAAATGACATTAATGATCTAAGAATTATTAAATTGCAAGTTGATTTTTTAGAGAATTTTATAGATAAATATAATAAAAATTTAGAACCTTTAAACTCTTTTGTTCTTCCTGGTGGAACAGTTTTTTCTTCATGGTTTCATTTGGCAAGGACGGTCACAAGAAGGGCTGAAAGAAATGTTTGTGGTTTATTAGATAAAGAAAAAATAAATAAATATTCATTAATGTATTTAAATAGACTTTCTGATCTATTATTTGTCATTAGTAGAATGATGAATGATAATGGACAAAAGGATGTACTTTGGAAGCCTGGACAGTATCAACAAAGATAAGTATATTAATAGGAGCTTAAAATGAAAGTATTAGTGCCAGTAAAGAGGGTTGTAGATTATAACGTAAAAGTAAGAGTGAAACAGGATCAAACAGGCGTTGAACTTGAGAATGTAAAAATGTCCATGAACCCCTTTGATGAGATTGCAGTTGAAGAAGCTCTTAGATTAAAAGAAAATAATGTGGCTACCGAAGTTATAGCTATTTCTATTGGTTCAACTCAAGTACAAGAAACAATCAGAAACGCATTAGCAATGGGAGCTGACTCAGGGATTTATGTTAATTGTGAAAAAAGATTAGAACCTCTTATTGTTGCTAAAATCTTAGCTTCAGTTATTAAAAAAGTTAATCCAGACCTAGTTATAATGGGTAAACAAGCAATAGATGATGATATGAACGCGACAGGTCAAATGTTATCAGGGCTACTTGGATGGTCTCAAGCTACATTTGCGAGTAAAGTGGAAGTAGTTGATAAGAAATTAAAAGTTAGTAGAGAGATTGACGATGGAATAGAACACCTAGAAATAACACTTCCTGGTATTATTACAACTGATCTAAGGTTGAATGAACCAAGATATGCAAGCCTTCCAAACATTATGAAGGCTAAGAAAAAACCAATCGAAGAAATAAATGTAGATACTTTGAATGTTGATTTGAATCAAAAACTTGAAATTTTAAAAGTTGAAGAACCAGCTAAAAGAGATGCAGGTATTATTGTTAAATCAGTTGATGAATTGATTGAAAAATTAAAAAATGAAGCTAAAGTTATATAAGTGAGGAATTAATGAAAGTTTTAGTTGTTGCCGACCATAATAATAAAGAATTAATAAAATCTACTCTAAATACCATAACGGCTGCAAAAATGATCGGCCCTACCGACCTCTTAATAATAGGTAATGATTGTAATGAAGTTGCTGAGTCAGCTTCTAAAATTTTAGGTTTAGAAAAAATATACTTAAATGATGACGTAGGTTTTAAAAACTTTTTGTCAGAAAATATTTCGGAGTTTTTAAAAAATTTTGCAGAAGGTTATACACATATAATCTTTACAAATAATGCATTTGGTAAAAATATCGCACCAAGACTATCCGCCTTACTTGATATCATGATTGTGCCTGATGTAATAGAAATATTAGACTCAAATACCTTTAAAAGACCTATTTACGCTGGTAACGCCATTGCCACATGTAAAAGTCATAGCAAAATAAATATTTTAACTATTAGATCTACATCTTTTCCTGAAACTGAAATGTCGGGTACTGGCGTTGAAATTAATATAATAAATAAAAGTTTCAACAATGAAAAGTCAAAATATATTGGTTCCGATATTGAAAAGAGTGAAAGACCTGAACTTACTTCAGCTGATATAGTTGTTTCTGGTGGAAGAGGACTAGGTTCCGGAGAAAATTTTAAAATTCTTGAAAAACTAGCTGATAAGTTAGGCGCTGCAATGGGAGCTAGTAGGGCAGCGGTAGATGCTGGGTTTGTGCCTAACGATTGGCAAGTTGGTCAAACTGGTAAAATAGTCGCACCTAACCTTTATATAGCTGTAGGAATTTCAGGTGCAATACAACATTTGGCTGGAATGAAAGATAGTAAAGTAATCGTTGCAGTTAATAAAGATGAAGAAGCACCAATTTTTACAGTTTCCGACTATGGATTAGTTGAAGACCTGTTTAAGGCGGTTCCAGAAATTGAAAAAAATATTAATTAATAAAGTGCTTAATTTCTAAAGTTATTTTAAGATTATTTTTTAAAATGCCTTCATGTTTTTTTACTACATAACCATTTTTATTTATCATTATCGTAGTTGGTATTCCTCTTAATTTTAGATAACGAAATATTTTCATTTCAGGATCAAACAATGGTATTAAATCTTTAATACCGTTTTCCCTTAAATAATTAATCTGTTCGTCAATATTTTTTTTATCTATAGAGATAATATAAAATCTAATTTTTTTTCTATCTAATGCCTTATAAATTTTTACAAGATCTGGAAGTTCTTTTTTACAAGGAATACACCACGTAGCCCAAAAATTTATCAAATAAGATTTATTTTTTAAAAAAATTTTATTGATCAAAACTTTTTCATTTTTTTTGTCATAAATTTCAAAATTTTTTAATTTTATTTGGCTAATATCTCTAAATATTTTATTCTTTGAATAAGCAGTATTATAACTTGAAAAAATAAATAAAATAAAAAAAGTCAAAAATTTAATAAGTCTAGACAATTTTGTTTCTCATTTTTTAGATAGTGTATTAAATTAATGTTTAACAAAAAAAATTCTTAAGCCAAAGCAAAAATATGAGAAGAAACAAAAAAAATAATAAAAGTAAAATATGGGGAGGTAGATTTACTAGTCCAACTGATAAAGTCATGGTTATATTTAATGCTTCTATAGATTTTGATAAAAAACTATACCTGCAAGATATTGAGGGATCTTTGGCTCATGCAGAAATGTTGGCAAAACAGAAAATCATACTCAAGAAAGATTTTATAGAAATCAAAAGTGGGTTGCTAAAAATTAAAAAGGAAATTGAAAATAATACTTTTAAATTTAAAACTGAATTAGAGGATATTCATATGAATATTGAGTCCAGATTAATAGAAATTGTAGGAGAAGCTGGTAAGAAGCTACATACAGCAAGGTCTAGAAATGATCAAGTGGTAACAGACTTAAAAATGTGGGTTAGAAACGAAATTGATAAAATTAATTATTTAATTAAACAAGTACAAGAAATACTAATTATTCAAGCTGAAAATTACTATGATGTATTAATGCCCGGTTATACTCACTTGCAAGTTGCACAACCAATATCCTTGGGACATCATTTTTTAGCTTATGTTGAAATGTTTGGAAGAGACAGTTCTCGATTAATTGATTGTAGAAAAAGGCTAAATGAATGTCCTTTAGGAGCAGCGGCTCTGGCTGGAACAAGCTATCCTATTGATAGAAACTTTGTTTCAAAAAAATTGAGATTTGACTGTCCTACGAGAAACTCTATTGACTCTGTATCAAGTAGAGATTTTGCTGTAGAATATTTGTCTTGTCTATGCATGATTTCAACAAATATCTCTAGAATCTCTGAAGAGTTAATTCTTTGGTCAACTGAAAGGTTTAATTTTATAAAATTGGATGAAAAGTACACAACAGGATCTAGCATAATGCCTCAGAAAAGAAATCCTGATGCCGCAGAGTTAGCTAGAGGAAAGTTCAGTAGAGTTATGGGAAATTTAATTAATTTGATGTCAATTTTTAAAGGATTGCCTCTAGCTTATAGTAAGGACTTACAGGAAGATAAGGAGCCAATCTTTGACTCATCTAAGACCATCAAGCAATGCTTAATTAATTTAGCTGGAATGTTAGAAACTTCAAAAATAAATAAAATAGAGATGTTTAAAGCACTTAATAAAGGATATCCAACTGCTACTGATCTTGCTGATTATTTAGTAACTAATCTTAATTTTACTTTTAGAGACGCTCATGAAATAACTGGTAAAATTGTATTATTAGCTGAAAAAAAAGAATGCTCTCTTGAAGAATTAACAATAGATGAATTAAAGAAAATTGATAATAAAATTGACTCTAAAGCGTTAAATGTATTAAGCATAAATTCTTCAATATCGAAAAAAAATTCCTTTGGTGGAACTTCACCTAGATTAGTTAAAAAAGCGATAAGTGATGCAAAAAAAAGATACTTATAGATTTGTTTTTAATAGTTTCAACAAACTATTTATTTTATGTTTATTCTTAATAACTTTTATTGTTTCTAATTGTGGTAAAAAGGCAGATCCATTAAGACCAACTGAAAATGAAAAAAATATATCAGAAAAATGAACAAATTAGGTTTTTATCGAGATAAGTCAAATCATTTGTTTGTACAAGATTTAAATGTTAATTTACTTGCAACAAAGTACGGTACCCCTCTATTCATATATGATGCAGGATTAATAGAGGATATTTTCGTAAAAATACAAAATGCAGTTAAAAATATAAATGGAAAGATTTTTTATGCGATTAAAGCAAATGACAATATTGGAATAATAAAGTTTATAAATAATTTAGGTGCAGGTGCTGATGTTGTTTCACTTGGTGAGCTTAAAAAATGCTTGAAGGTAGGCATGAAGCCAAATAAAATTATTTTTTCAGGTGTTGGTAAAGATAGAGAAGAAATCGCGTTTGCAATTCAGAAAAAGATAAAACAATTAAATATAGAATCTGAAGAAGAATTATTTGATGTAATTGAGATTGCAGAAAAAGAGAAAAAAAATATTAAAATTGCTTTAAGAGTTAATCTAGATATTAAAGCTAGTACACATGCTAAAATATCTACAGGTGATGAATATTCAAAGTTTGGTATAAGTTCTTCAGAAATCTTAAAAGTTTGCGATTTTGCTAAAAAGTCAAAATATGTGACCCTTCACGGTCTTGCTATTCACATAGGTTCACAAATATTTGACTATGACTTATTTTCAAGCACTTATTCTGCATTAGAAAAATTAGCTTATAGGTTAAATAAAAATGGTTTTAATATCAAAAGTCTTGACTTAGGCGGTGGTTTTGGCGTTAATTATGAGAAATATAATTTCCATAACTTTAATGAATTAAAAAAAATTACTGAAGAAATTTTTTTAAAAAAAAAATACGAAATCTGTTTCGAGCCAGGTAGATCTCTAATTGCTGACAGCGGCATTTTAGTAACAAAAATAATAAGAACAAAAAATTCAAGAAAAAAGAGCTTTCTAATTGTTGATGCAGGTATGAATCATTTAATAAGACCGACTTTATACAACGCCTTCCATAGAATTGAACCAATTAAATTAAATGATACACGAAAAAATAAAGTTGTAGATGTAGTTGGCCCAATATGTGAGACAGGAGATTTCTTTGCATTAGATAGAAAGTTGCAAGAAATGTCAAAAAATGAATTACTAGCTATAATGTCAACTGGAGCATATGGTTCTGTAATGAGTTCAAATTATAACTCCCAAAAAAATGCAAAAGAAATTCTTATATATAAAGGTAAAGATTATCTAATCAAAAAAGAATTATCTTTTAATGAGTTAATAAAATCACATGTAATACCAAATTTTTAGCTCTTTACTTGTATCTCCTTTAAAATAGTTGCCCTAACAGTAGTATTTTCAATATTTTTATTTGTTTTGAAAAGATGAGAAAAACTTAATTCTTTATTTGAAGAAATATATTTTTTTGATATCGGGATAATAGTTTCTGCTAAAATTTTTCCATCTTCAGTAACAACGATAGCTTTTATTGATGGAGTAATGATTGGAAAAGATGATTTATTCTTTAAGTTACCAAAAAACTTTATTGCATTTTGTTCGTAAGTTGCTCCAAAGTTTGAAATTTCAATTTTGTTTAATTCAGCATTAAAAGGTAATTTAATTTTATTAAAAACCTTATATATCTTAGGAAAATATTGTTCTGTAAACTTAGGAAAATTTTCATAACTCATTCCAATCACGGCACTTCTAAAATAAATAGTTAAACTGACAACAAAGATCACCGTTAGCATCAATAATGGAACCTTATAATTGTGAGTTTCTTCTATAAGTTGAACTTTACTAATGTTATCTCCTTTATTTTTAGTTTTGATCTTTTTCTTTCGTGATTGCAAAGAACTTTTTTTCACACTTGCTTCGGCAATTTCAGAAGCTATATCTGCTACAGATTTTTTTTTGACATTAAAAACTTTATTTTTTTTTTCATCATTCAATTTTTTTTGTGTTTTATTTTTCACTTCTCCATTTTCAATTTTTGATGACTCTACGTTAATCCTATCTGTGTTTTTTTTAACTTCTGATCTAATAGCTTCTAAATTCTGTTCTACACTTTCTCTTGTTTTGAGAGATGGTGAAACTATTGAAGTCTTATCTTCTTTACTTTCAAAAAGAGTGATTTCATCGATTAACCACTCATTATCACAAACACTACATTTAAAATATTTCTTTTCGTTAGTTAATAACTCTAAATTTACTTTAAAAGTAGTTTTACATTTATCACAAGAAGTAATCATTATATTTCTAACTTTATTGATAAAATTAATGTATAATAACTTAAAACATGTTACCAACTTTTTTTATTTTTTTTTAATTGTGAAATTATGAAACTTATTAAAAACAAAGTTTTTCTTATATTTTTTTTTTCAACTATTTTGTTCACTATTTTTTATGATTTTTCATCATTTTATCTTAAAATCTTTTCTTATAAAAATAATAATCATGTAGGTAAAAATATAGTTGTTCTTACCGGAGGAACGAATAGGATTAAACAAACTTTAAATATTTTATCTTCAAAAAAAAATAAAAATTTTAATTTATTAATTAGTGGAGCTGGAAAAGGTTTTACCAAAACAACTGTTTTACAATTATCAAAAAAACACAAAATTTCAAGAGACATGATAGACTGCTGTGTAATGATAGATAAAAAATCAACCGATACTTTTTCTAATGCAAAACAAACAAAAGTTTGGATAGAAAAACTTAGATTAAGGTCTATCTCTCTTATTACTAGTAATTATCATATGCCTAGATCTTTAATGATATTTAACACTTTTATATATGATGTAAAAATTATACCTTATGTCCTAAATGACAAAGGTGATAATAAAAACATTGATTTGGATGTTTTACTAATTGAATACTTTAAATTTAAGCTTGCGAAAATCAGATTAATCTTTTGAAAAAAGTTTGTAATTATTTTTTCTTTTTATATTCAGGCTCATGTTGACCTGCTTCAATGATTTGTGATCTAATTCTTTTAGTTCTTGAAAAAAAATCATATAATTTTGAACTATCTTTTTTTCTAATTAATTTTTGTAACTCAGTTAAATCCTCGTTAAATCTTTGCAGCATTTCTAAAACTGAGTCAGTATTATTTATGAAAACATCTCTCCACATTGTAGGATCTGAAGAAGCCAATCTAGTAAAATCTCGAAAACCAGTGGCTGAAAAACGAATTACGTCATTTTTTATATCCATTTCTAAATCACTGGCTGTCCCAACTATAGTGAATGCAATTAGATGAGGTAAATGTGAAGTTATTGCTAATATCCTATCATGATAATCAGCATCCATTAATTCAACATAGGCACCTATTTTACTTAAAATTCTATCAAGTTTTTTTACATTCTGATCATTTTTTTCACCAATTATAATCCAATATCTATTTTTAAATAAACTAGCAAATCCTGATTCTGGACCTGAGTGTTCTGTTCCGGCTAATGGATGAGATGGAATAAAACAAATATTTTTTGAAAAAAAAGGTCTTACATCTCTAATAACCGATAGTTTTGTAGAGCCTGTATCAGTTACTATAGCACCTTTTTTTAAAAATGGACTTATATTTTTTGCCACTTCGCCAACCACACCAACAGGAACAGATAAAAAAATTAAATCTGCATTTTGGACAGATACAGCTATTTTTTCACATACTTTGTCAGCTATTTTTAGTTCTCTAACTACTTTTCTATTTTTTGAGTTAATATCGTATGCAGTTATGTAAAACTTATTTTTAAAATTTAATTTTAAAGCATGTAATATTGAACTACCTATTAGACCTAGACCTATTACAGCTATGTTTTTGATATTTTCGTTCATTAAATTAACTTAAAAATTTTTTTAAAACTTTTATAAAAAACTTATTTTCCTCAAATGTACCTAAAGAAAGCCTTATATAATTTGGTAAATTATAAATCTCCATAGATCTAACTAATATACCGTTTTTTGATAAATATTCTTCAGCTTTTTTAGAATTATTTTTTTTATCTATAGGAAATTTAATAAGAATAAAGTTTGCTGAAGATCTTTGAAAATCTAAATCTAAATTTTTTAATTCTTTTTCAATCCACTTCATGTTATTTTTGTTATGTTCTAAACATTTTTTTTGAAAATCTAAATCTTGCATTGCAATAATACCACAATTCACTGCTACTGAATTTACACTAAATGGTGGTCTTACCGACATCAAAGTATTTAAAATTTTTTCTGAACAATATCCCCAACCTAATCGTAATGCTGCCAGACCATGCATTTTTGAAAATGTTCGTAACATAATTACATTGTTATATTTCTCAACTAGTTCACTTCCATCAATATATGATTTTTCGTCAATATATTCCGCATAAGCAGCATCATAAACTAATAAAATATTTTTAGGTAAATTTTCAATTAAATTTATTACATCTTTTTTGTTAATAAATGTTCCAGTTGGATTATTTGGATTTGCAATAAAAACTAACCGAGTTTTTTTTTGTGACATTTTGCAATATATTTTTTACAGATACAGTTAGATTTTTATCTTTAGCTATGACAGGTTTACCTCCAGAGATAAGGATTGATTGTGGAAATTGTAAAAATCCATACTCTGTGCAAATAGCTTCGTCTCCAGGGTTTAAGTAAGATTGTGATAAAATTGAAATTAATTCATCAGAGCCATTTCCAAGAATAATTTTGTTTTTATCTAAATGATGTCTATCAGCAATTACATTAATTAATTTTTCATTATGTTGAAGTGGGTATCTGTTAAAATCGGTATTATTCACTTTTTTTAATATTTTTGGAGAGAAACCATATGGATTTTCGTTAGCTGATAATCTAATAAAACTTTTTACATTTGATTTTCCAAAATTCGGTTTGTATGGAACTAATTCGAATATAGATTTCCTTGGTGTGGGCGATTTCATTTTTAAACCTCAGTTTTTTTAATTAAAATAGAATATTTAGATTTGTAAAACATGTCTGTGGAGGGAAAATCTGATACATTTTCAAGTTCATAAACTTTATCATCAAACTCTGATTCTTTCTTGTTTAGAAATGCAATTTCAACTTTTTTCATTATTTAAAGCATTTAATAAACTAAGTTTTGATTTAAAAATTTTACTTTCAAAATACGGCCCGAAACATGACTCAAAGGCTGCTAAACAATATTTATCATTATCCAAAATACCTATTTTCATAATCTTTTGTCTAGACAAATTAAATGAGATAATTTGTCTCCAAATTCTTTCAGTCATAACAGGATCTAAACCGTAATTTAGAATCTTTTTTAATAATTTTTTTTCTCTTTTTGGGTCAAATGGAAAAACATTTTTTTTTGCTCTAACTATTTTTGTAGCCAAGGATTGTCTATATTTAATCAAATCACTAATTTTTTTGTCAATTTCATCAATTTCAGAGCGTAATTTATTTAATTCTAACATTTTAAAAAATTCCTGTTGAAAGTCTTACAACTAATATATGATTAATAGCATATTTTATTTCATTAACTAGGATAAAAATTATGATTGAAATTGAAATCATACCTGCTTTAAGTGATAATTATATATATCTCTTACATAATAAAGTAACTGAACATACAGCTGTTATTGATCCAGGAGTATCTCAGCCAGTAATAGATAAATTAATGGAGAAAAAATGGGACTTGAATCAAATCATAAATACTCATCATCATAATGATCACACTGGAGGAAATCTTGAGTTAATGAAAATTTGGAATCTAGAACTAGTAGCTCCTTTTAAAGAACAAAATAAAATACCTAATGTCACTCATTATGTGTCTCATGATGATCAAATTAATATTGCAGATATTTCTTCAAAAGTAATTGAAACACCTGGGCATACATCTGGGCATGTTTGCTATTATTTAAGAGATTATGATTTACTATTTTCAGGTGATACTTTATTCAGGATGGGATGTGGAAGAGTTTTTGAAGGAACTATGGAGCAAATGAAAAATAGTCTAAAATTATTAAAAAATTTGCCTGATAAAACACAAGTTTATTGTGGTCACGAATATACTTTAAGTAATACGAAATTTTGTATTTCTCTGGAACCTAATAACATTGAAGTTTATAAGGAATTTGAGGAAGTTTCAAGACTTCGGAGCAATAGTAGTAAAACAATTCCATTTTTATTAGGAAATGAAAAAAAACTTAATCCTTTTTTAAAATTTGACGACAACAGCTTAAAAAAATCAATTGGTTTAGAAGATAAAAATGAAACTGAAGTTTTTACGTATATTAGAAATAGTAAAGATAGTTTTTAATTATTTGAAAATTGAACTGAGACCTCACAATCTTTAAATGCTTTAGGTTTTGTAATTTTTATTTTTACTTTTTTAACAGAATCAATTTTAATTATTTTTTTAAGAATTTCTTCACATAATGTTTCCAGTAAATTATAGTGTTTAACATCAATTACATTTAAAATTATTTTTCTAAATTGACCATAGTCAGAAACATTATTAAGTTTGTCTAAAATAAGGTTTTTGTTTTTTTTCAAAATTATTTCTAAATTAATAATAATTTCCTGTTTATCTTTTTTTTCATGTTCATAAACACCAATAGATGCGAATGTCTTGAAGTTCTCTATAAAAATTTTTTGTTTCATTTCTTTCTATACTCAAAGTTAAATTACAACGCTACATCTCTTTTTGGAGGTGACAAATGTGAACCACCATCTAGAACTGAGATATGACCTGTAATAGAGGGGGATTTTATTAAAAAATTCAATGCCATTAATACTTCTTTTACTGAGGAGGAATGTTTCAACAAGTTTTTTCTATGAGATTTTTTAAATTCATCTTCCGTTTGACCTGGAGCAGGTAAGGTTATACCGGGCGCGATACCATTTACCCTTAACAATGGAGCATAAGATAGAGCAGCCATTTTTGTGAGACCATATAATGATAATTTTGAGAGTGTATAAGAATAATAATCAGGATTTAAACCAAATATTTTGGCGTCAATTATATTAATTACAGTATTAAATACTGACTTTTTTTTTTTGTTATTTATTAGGTTCTTATAAAGTCCTTTGATTAATAGTGAAGGCATTGAAAAGTTTACCTTTATGTGTTCTTCTAAAATTTTATATTCATAGTTGTCTCCACGATCATATTTAAATAACCCAGCATTATTTACCAAACCGCACCAACAAGTTTCTTTTTTAGATAATTGCATTATAAGTTTTTCTATATGTTCAGGGTTAAGAAAGTTTGCATAAAAAATTGACACATTACCGCCTTTATTTGATAGAAAATGAGCTGTTTCCTCAGCTTCTATTTTTGAAGTATTATAATGAAGAGCAATTGACCAATTATCTTTAATCAAACTTTCTGCTATATATCGTCCTAAACGTTTAGCTCCAGCTGTAATTAATACTGTTTTTTTCATAAGAAGTCTTACCTAAGGATTCTGAACTATATAATCTGGTATAATAGTAGTTTCTTTAATAATTGAAGAAATCTTTTGGTTTTTAAAAAAACCATGTCCTGTCATCAGTATCGATTTAATACCAAAAGAGTTTGCTCCAAGAATATCAGTGTGAAGAGTATCACCCACCATTCCTACTCTGGACAAGTTAATATTATTGCCTGAAAGATTTTCTATTTTTTCGAGTGCGAGTTCGAAAATACTTGAAAAGGGTTTGCCAAACCATAATGGCAAGTTTATACCTTCATTAATTAGAAGAAATGAATAAAAACCTGGTTCTATACTATACTTATTTTCATGAGGAGCAATTATATCAGGATTTGCAACAAAAAATGGTCTTGGAAAACGTAGCATAGAATCCATTAAAAGATCTTGATAAAGTGGGTCCCATGTAGATGTTCCTAAAAATAATATTGAATTCACATCGTCTAGCTTATTTAAATTATTTTCAATTGAAATACTTAAAGCATTGTTAAATTTTATATCTTCATCCATATTCCCAAATATACCTATTGTACCACCTGGAGAGTTTAAACTCAAAAAACGTTCGGCAACATCTCTACTTGAAATAATTTCATCATAAGAAAAATCTAAACCTAATTCATACAATTGATTAATTTTCCTTGCAGAATTATAACTTGCACCATTAGTAACAATTAACAAAATAATTCCCTTATCTCTGGCAAGTTCGAGTGTTTCTTTGATTCCTTGAACAAGATTTTTACCTATATTCAAAACTCCAAAAGCATCTAATAGTAGAACATCAAAGTCGTCTAAAACATCTTTTAAATTTTCAACAACTTTTGTGTCTAATGTTCCTAATTGAATTCTGTTACAATTTTTTGGATAGTTTTCAAAAAATTTTAAATTTGTAGATGTGAACCAGCATTGAGACTTGTAGTTTGCTGTTTCATTAAATAGGATGTTTTTATTAAACTCGTCTAAATGTTCTACAATGTCATCTAATAATAATATTGGTGGAACATCATAGAGAACATCTAATAATTTGGAATGGTTTAAAACAAGAGAAATCAGCATTAATTTCTGTTCTCCAGTTGAACAAAAACTTATCTCTTTTTGAGAAACCCTGTTTAAAATATCTATTGAAGAATTATGTGGTCCAGGAAAATATGTGGCATTATTTTTTCTATTTTGCTTTAAAATATTTAATAATTTTTTTTTAATGTAATCTTCTTCTTCAGTGGCAAGCAAAGTTTCAATCTCTCCTTTTAAATATACTTCTAAAACGGGAAAACTATCCAGTAGAGACTTGTTATCTAAATTATTACAAAACATTTCATTTAATTCAGACAAGAACAAATTTCTGTTTTTTGTAATTAGAAAAGCTAAATCTAAAATACTATTTTCTAGACTTTCTAACCATAAATCATCTTTTTTAAATTGATTAATTAACCTTGATCTTTCTCTGGAATATTTTTCGTATTTGTAGATATATGTTATATGCAAAGGATTAAAGTAATTAACCAGTCTATCTAAAAATCTTCTTTTTTCATTCATACTTGTATGAAAAAGTAATAACATTTGTGGCGTTATCCAAGAAACTTTAAAAATTTGTGACAATTCAGTTTGATTACTTACTATTGAATTAATTTTAGTTAACCTGGAAGATTTTTTATGTTCTGAACCAGAACCAACATTAAATATTCCTTTTGGTGTGACAATATCTGCATTAACACCCCAAAATGTATTATAAATTTTATCACTTTTTGAGCTTTTAAAAAAAATATCCTTGCTCC